>JBAXNY010000022.1:0-12630 GCA_037133535.1 Actinomycetes bacterium | reverse complement strand
CGAACTGATCTGCGGACGAATGCTCTTGCCCGCCGGTGATAATTCCGAGCGTGGTCTATTAGCGCGGGTAGAGCGGTTAGAACGCACAGAGAATTTAGCGCCGATGAGTAACGCGGCACCTGTCGCGAAGAGTGCGCCAGTAGCTGCAGTTGCAAAAGAGAAACCAGTCGTCGCAGATGTAGCAGCACCAGTTGCGACAAGTGAAGTTGCAGCTCCTGTTGCAGAGGCTGCGCCAGCAAAGGCAAAGCCTCAGTCAAGTGGTTCTTTTGATGTGGCAGCGCTTCGCCGACACTGGCCAGATGTAATTGAAGATGTGAAGAAGAAGCGTCGTTTAACTTGGTCTCTGCTCAGCACTAGTGCACAAGTTCTCGGAGTAGATGAGAGTGCGATAACAATCGGTATTGCTAATGCTGGTGCGCGCGATTCATTCTTGCGTTCCAATAGCGATGAGATTCTTCGCCAAGCATTCAGCGACATTATTGGCTTAGATCTTAAGATTGAAGTAACTGTTGATCCCTCAATAGATTCCAATTCATTACAAGCCAGAGGCACACGTGGCGATGAATCTCCCACCGATGCAACTCAACTCACTGGTGCTGCGCTCTTGGCAAAAGAACTTGGCGCACAAGTAATTCCTGATAGTTCGCGGAAATAAAAGATGAGCGGTATGTATGAAGGTGCTATTCAAGATCTCATCGATGCGCTAGGTCGCTTGCCCGGTATTGGTCCCAAGAGCGCCCAGCGCATTGCATTTCATATTCTGCAATCCGATGCCGATGTGGCATCCGCACTGGTTGATGCAATTCGCATCGTTAAGGAGCGTGTGAAGTTCTGCGTCACTTGCGGCAATGTTTCGGAAGAAGCTGAATGTCGCATCTGTCGCGATCCACGTCGCGATGGCACACAGATTTGTGTTGTTGAAGAGAGTAAAGATGTCATTGCGATCGAGCGCACTCGCGAATTTCGCGGCAAGTATCACGTGCTCGGTGGTGCGATTAGCCCGATCGATGGCATCGGTCCCGAGCAATTGCGAATTCGCGAACTCATGGTGCGATTAGCCGATTCGACAGTTACTGAAGTCATCATCGCCACCGATCCCAATCTTGAAGGAGAGGCCACGGCCACCTATTTAGCTCGCGCCCTCAAGCCACTTGGTCTTCGCATCTCGCGCCTGGCCAGTGGCCTGCCAGTAGGCGGAGATCTGGAATATGCCGATGAAGTTACGCTCGGTCGCGCCTTTGAAGGACGCCGCTCCCTCGAGGGCTAATTTATCTTATTATTTGAGATGCTTGGCGTCTTGAATAATGAGAATTGTTACGAGATTTACCGCCCACCCTTTACTCTTGGGCTATGGCTCTCATAGTCCAGAAATTCGGTGGCTCCTCCGTCGCCGATGCCGAAAGCATGAAGCGGGTTGCCGCGCGCATCGTGGCGACCAAGAAGGCGGGCAATGAGGTCGTCGTCGTAGTCAGCGCCATGGGCGATACCACCGATGAGCTCATCGATTTAGCAAAGCAGATCACTCCAATTCCTACCGGTCGCGAACTCGACATGTTGCTCACTGCTGGCGAGCGAATTTCGATGTCACTGCTTGCGATGGCAATTACAAATTTGGGACATGAAGCGCGTTCATTTACTGGCAGCCAAGCTGGAGTTATTACCGATTCTTCTCACGGTCGCGCTCGCATTATTGATGTGACTCCGGGGCGAATTCAAGAAGCACTGAAAGAGGGTGCAATTGCAATCGTCGCTGGCTTCCAAGGAATTAGCCAAGATACAAAAGATGTCACAACACTCGGTCGTGGTGGTTCAGATACAACTGCAGTTGCTTTGGCTGCCGCACTTGATGCTGATGTCTGTGAGATCTACACCGATGTCGATGGTGTCTTTAGTGCCGATCCACGGGTTGTTCCTGCGGCACGTAAATTGAAATCAGTTACTTACGATGAAATGTTAGAGCTCGCTGCAAGTGGTGCAAAAGTTTTGCACTTGCGTTGCGTTGAGTATGCCCGTCGCTATGAATTACCGATTCACGTACGTTCATCTTTTTCTACCCACGAAGGAACCTGGGTGGTCAAAGATCACCCTGAAGGAGGAGACATGGAGCAAGCAATCATTTCGGGTATCGCTCATGACAAGAGCGAAGCCAAGATCACCATCGTCGGTGTTCCCGACCGCACTGGTGTTGCTGCCCGAATCTTCCAAGCCATCGCCGATGCTGACATCAATATCGACATGATTGTGCAGAATGTTTCTGCTGCATCTACAGGGCTAACTGATATTTCATTTACTCTGCCTAAGGCAGAGGGTGCAAGTGCCACAACTATTTTGCAACGTATTCAAGGCGAAGTTGGATTCTCCGCAATTCAATACGATGATCAAATCGGCAAGCTCTCGCTAATTGGCGCAGGTATGCGCTCACATCCTGGCGTTACTGCAACATTCTTTGCCGCAATGTCAGAGGCTGGCGTAAATATTGAAATGATCTCTACATCTGAAATTCGTATCTCGATTGTCTGTCGGGCAGCTGACCTCGAAAAGGGCGTAATAGCTGCACATACCGCCTTCGATCTCGATGCTGATCAAATTGAAGCTGTGGTTTATGGCGGTAGTGGTCGATGAGTAAAAAACCTTCACTTGCAGTTGTTGGCGCCACTGGCGCAGTAGGCACAGTTATGTTGCAACTACTTAGCGAGCGTGAAGATGTGTGGGGCGAGATTCGACTTATTGCATCAGCGCGAAGTGCTGGGAAGAAATTGAATTGTCGCGGCGAAGAACTCACCGTTGTTGCACTTTCACCTGAAGCATTCGATGGTATTGATGTTGCAATGTTCGACGTACCTGATGAAATCTCTGCCGAGTGGGCGCCGGTCGCTGCTGCGCGTGGTGCAGTTGTTGTCGATAACTCGGGTGCATTCCGTATGGATGCCGATGTTCCGCTGATCGTTCCTGAGGTAAATCCTCATGCACTTAAGAATCGCCCTCGTGGAATTATCTCTAACCCCAATTGCACAACACTTTCTATGATCGTTGCACTTGGTGCCTTGCATCGTGAATACCAACTGAAGGAATTAGTTGTGGCCTCCTACCAAGCTGCATCAGGTGCCGGACAAGCTGGTATCGATTCCTTGCGTGCGCAGATCGGTGCAGTGGCAAACTCCAGCGTCGGCGATGTCGCTGGTGATGTTCGAGCAAAGGTCAAAGATTTCGGGCCATTTCCAGCACCACTTGCAATGAATGTTATTCCTTGGGCTGGTTCACTTAAAGCCGATGGTTACTCATCCGAAGAGCTCAAAGTGCGCAATGAATCACGGAAGATTTTGGAGTTGCCCAATCTTAAAGTTGCTGCCACATGTGTTCGCGTTCCAGTGATCACAACTCACTCACTTGCAGTACATGCAATCTTTGCTAAAGAACCATCACGCAAAGCAGCACAAGATATTCTGCAAAGCGCAGCAGGAGTTGAATTAGTTGATGATCCAGAGAACCATAAATTTCCAACTCCAGCAGATGTAGTCGGAACAGATCCAACATGGGTAGGTCGTGTGCGCAAGAGCATCGATGATCCAATGGCACTAGATCTCTTTGTCTGCGGTGATAATTTACGTAAAGGTGCAGCGCTCAATACTGCGCAAATCGCAGAGTTACTCGCTAAAGAATTCACAAAAGCCTAAGCAGGTAGGCTTACGACATGACAATCGTCGTCGCTGGCTCTTCTGGCTTAGTTGGTTCGGCGATCGTTCGATATTACGAAGGCATTGGTCAGAAAGTAATTGGCGTAAATCGCGCTGTCGTAGATCTTCTTGATTCCAAAGCGACTACCGATTTTCTTACGGCTACTAAACCAGATCTAGTGATTGATGCGGCTGCAAAAGTTGGTGGAATTGGTGCCAACAACTCATTCCCAGTGGAATTTCTCAATGACAATTTGCGGATTCAAAGCAATTTAATGGAGGCAGCGCATAAAGCAGATGTTGCGCGCTTTGTATTTCTTGGCTCAAGTTGCATTTATCCTCGTGAATGTCCACAGCCGATTAAAGAAGAGTACTTACTTACCGGACCACTTGAGCAGACTAATTCTGCTTATGCAATTGCAAAAATCGCCGGAATCGAATTGATTAAGTCTTACCGCAAAGAATTTGGTCGCAGTTGGATTTCCTTAATGCCAACAAATCTCTACGGCCCTCACGACAATTTTGATTTAGCTAATTCACATGTGCTCCCAGCGCTCATTCGTCGATTTAGCGAAGCAAGTGCCACAAGTACTGTCACTTTATGGGGTTCAGGAAAACCAAAGCGAGAGTTTCTCCATGTCGATGACATGGCAAGTGCCGTGGCACTCTGTGCCGAGAATTATGATGATGAGCGCCACTTAAATATTGGCTCTGGCGTTGATTCCACTATTGCAGAACTTGCTCAATTAGTGGCAGGGGCAGCGGGCTTTACTGGCGAAATTGCGTGGGATACAAGCAAGCCAGATGGAACGCCACGCAAAGTCATGGATGTCAGCCGAGTGAAATCGCTGGGATGGAGCCCTAAGATTTCTCTCAGTGACGGCATCGCGCAAACAATTGCCTGGTATCGCAAAGCTAACGCCGAAGGAGTAGTTCGCAAATGAGTAAAAAAGTTGCGTTAATTACTGGTGTTACTGGCCAAGATGGCTCGTACTTAGCTGAGTTTCTTCTGGCTAAAGGTTATGAAGTTCACGGCTTAATTCGCCGTTCAAGCACTTTCAATACTTCTCGTATTGATCACATCTACCAAGATCCGCACGATCCAAATCCAAAGCTATTTTTGCATTATGGCGATCTCATTGACGGTGTTGGACTTACCAATCTGATTCGTGAAATCGAACCGAGCGAGGTTTACAACTTAGGTGCGCAATCGCACGTTCAAGTTTCATTTACGATGCCGCAGTACACCGCGCAAGTAGATGCAGTTGGTGCAGTAGGAATCTTGGAAGCGATCCGTTCTGCCGGTGTTAATACTCGCTTTTATCAAGCAAGCACCAGCGAACTTTACGGATCAACACCGCCACCGCAGAGTGAAGCCAGCCCATTTCGACCACGCAGCCCATATGCGGCTGCAAAGTTAATGGCTTATTGGTCAACTGTGAATTATCGCGAGGCTTACGGCATGCACGCGACAAATGGCATTCTCTTTAACCACGAAAGCCCACGCCGTGGTGAAACATTTGTTACTCGCAAAATCACTCGTGCAGTTGCAGCTATTTCTAAAGGCTCAAAGCAGAAGCTTTACTTAGGAAATCTCGATGCAGTGCGCGACTGGGGTTTTGCCAAGGAATATGTTGAATCGATGTGGTTGATGCTTCAGAAAGATCAGCCTTCCGATTATGTAGTGGCCACTGGAGTTGGTGCCACTGTTAAAGATTTTGCTGAAGCCTCATTTGCACATGCGGGTCTGAAGTGGTCTGATCATGTGCAAATTGATGAGAAGTACAAGCGCCCCACTGAAGTTGATGCGCTCATTGGCGATCCAAGTAAGGCAAAGAAAGAACTTAATTGGAGCGCTACAACAAAGTGGAAAGAACTTGCGCAATTAATGGTTGATGCGGATATCGCTGCGCTTTAAATTGAAGTCAAAGTAACAAGGGAAACTTCAGGCGGACTTGCAACTCTAATTCGAGCAAATGGGCTTGTTCCCATGCCAGCGGAAACATGAAGCCAGGGCTCATTAGCTACTCTCGTAAGACCACGTGCGCGCCAGGTAGGTAAATCACAATTTGTAGTGAGTGCGCGAGATCCACCTGGAAGCGGCAAACGAACTTGGCCACCATGAGTGTGACCGGCAAATATCACTGCCAATTTATCGGCTGCCATTGCATCAATGACTCGAAGATATGGTGCGTGAGTTACACCAATTGCTAAGTCGATATCCGAACGAGGCAC
The DNA here is from genome assembly GCA_037133535.1 of Actinomycetes bacterium. Classification (GTDB taxonomy): domain Bacteria; phylum Actinomycetota; class Actinomycetes; order Nanopelagicales; family Nanopelagicaceae; genus WLQV01. The sequence goes on along the minus strand of JBAXNY010000022.1, from coordinate 6,721 downwards.
ACCAGCAACTAGAGAGTAATCATCGCGATCTAAATGTGCATCATCGGTACCGCGTGCTTCGATGATTGTGTCATTAATTTTTAAAGTGATGCGCGAGCGATTGAGATTGCGCCAACCGCGTTTAGCTAAACCTTTATCTAATTCACTCCATGGCAACTCTGGACCATGTTTGCGATTGCCATTATCTGGAAGTAGATATTTCAATGGATTCTTTGGCTTTGGTGCGTAGTAATCATTTGAACCAAATACATAGAGGCCCGGAATATCAAGGAGTCGATCGAGTGCCGAGAGCACTACTGGGACTGCGCCGCGATGGGCGAGAAAATCACCAGTGCTGATTACTAAATCTGGTTGAAGATCAACCCAGCTGCGAATATCTCCAATTTCGACCTTGCGCGATGGAGTCAGATGGAGATCAGAGAAGTGCAGGATTCGGATTGGGCGTGCACCTGCGGCCAGCACTGGAATCTGCGCGGTACGTAGGTGGAATGCCATGGGCCGATTCTAGTGAGAGGATTACGCCATGGGATCAGAAGCAGGCCTCAAGGCGAAATTACGGAACGACCTCACCGATGCAATTCGCGCTCGCGATGAGATCAAGTCCGGAACTATTCGAATGGTACTTACCGCAATTACTAATGAAGAAGTTGCGGGAAAAGTTGCAAAAGAACTTACTGATGCCGAAGTAATTACTGTGCTCTCGCGCGAAGCTAAGAAGCGTCGCGAAGCAGCAGAAGCTTATGAGGCAGCCGGGCGTGCTGATAAAGCAGCGCTGGAGAAGAGTGAAGGCGAAATTATTGCGGGATACCTGCCACAGCAGATGAGTGAATCAGAAGTTGCTGCACTAGTTTCCGCAGCGATTGCCGCAGCAGGTGCGACTGGTCCGGGAGATATGGGCAAAGTTATGGGAATTCTCAAGCCACAAGTTGCCGGCAAAGCCGATGGTGGAATGGTTTCTGGATTAGTTAAAGCCGCGTTAGCGCAATAAGTAAAACCTAAGAAAAACGGAGCGAAAATGAAATTTGAATATGCGACTGTTCCACTACTGACACATGCAACAAAGCAGATTCTCGACACTTGGGGTTCAGATGGTTGGGAGTTAGTTCAAGTAATTCCAGCACCAGGTGGCGGAGAACAACTAGTTGCTTACATGAAACGAGAGATCAAATGAGCGATGTACGTGCCAAATTAGCTGAACTCGGCCTCACACTTCCGGTAGCAACACTTCCGCTTGCTGCGTATGTTCCAGCGGTACGCACTGGCAACATTGTCTTCACTGCTGGTCAATTGCCAATGGTTGATGGCAAGTTGCCAATGACTGGAAAAGTTGGCGCGGCTGTCACAGTTGAACAAGCTAAAGAATTAGCACAAATCTGCGCCCTTAATGCTCTTGCTGCCGTGCAGACTGTTGCTGAAGTAGATGACATTGTCCGCGTGATTCGTGTTGTGGGTTATGTCAACGGAATTCCAGGATTTATCACTCAGCCTGCTGTTGTTAATGGTGCGAGTGAACTCTTCTTGCACATTTGGGGCGATGCTGGAAAGCATGCACGTTCTGCAGTGGGTATTGCAGAGTTGCCATTGGATGCATCAGTAGAAGTTGAACTTACAGTCGAATTAAAGAAGTAATTAACGCCCGCGCTTAGACAAGCGCTCAACATCGTTAATGACTACTGATCGACCGTCAAGGCGCAACCAACCGCGTCCAGCAAAATCAGCGAGTGCTTTATTCACTGTCTCACGTGATGCGCCAACTAATTGCGCTAACTCTTCCTGCGTAAGATCGTGATTAACGAGCAGGCCTTCATCGGTGGTCTTTCCAAAACGCTCACCTAAATCAATCAGCGCTTTTGCAACGCGACCTGGAACATCGCTAAACACTAAATCGCCAACCGCTTCATTGGTGCGACGCAAACGTTGCGCCATTCTTGCAAGAAGTTCGAGTGAAACTTGCGGATGGGCGGTAATCCATGGAATTGCTTGCTTGTGACCAAGGCTTAACAAACGGCAATCGGTCACTGCTGTTGCAGTTGAAGTACGAGGACCTGGATCAAAGAGTGATAACTCACCGAACATTTCACCTGGGCCAAGAATGGAGAGAAGATTCTCGCGACCATCGCCACTTGAGGTTCCGAGCTTGAGTTTTCCTTCAAGAATTACATAGAGATGTTCGCCGACATCGCCCTCAGAGAAGAGGATCGAGCCCTTTGCGATTCGCACTGGGTCCATAGAGGCACGAAGGGATTGGGCCGTCTCATCATCCAAAGCGGTGAAGAGCGGGGCTTTGCGAAATACTTGATCGTCTGCGCTCACGATGCGCACTTTACCCGTAATCGTCTCGTAGGTCACATCGGGTACTAATCTCTCTCACGTGATGAGAAAAGGCGAAGCTGCCGCTGCCAAACGAGTGGCAGCACTCAAGGTCTATCGAATCCTTTCGCGCACCTACCCCGATGTGAAATGCGAATTGGATTTTGCCAACCCTTTGCAATTACTGATTGCCACAGTTCTCTCTGCGCAATGCACCGACAAACGTGTTAATCAAGTCACTCCTGCGCTCTTTAAGAAATATAAGAACGTCTCAGCATTTGCTGGTGCCAAGCAGAGTGAATTGGAATCGCTGATTCACTCACTTGGCTTCTTTCGCATGAAAGCTAAGAGCATTAAAGGGCTAGCAATAAAAATTCTGGAAGATTTTGATGGAGAAGTTCCGGGCAATCTTGAATCACTGATTACTCTTCCGGGAGTTGGGCGTAAGACTGCCAACGTAGTTTTAGGCCATGCCTTTGATATTCCTGGCATCACAGTTGATACCCACTTTGGACGCTTAAGTCGTCGCTTTGGTTGGAGCACATCGCAGGATCCAGTAAAAGTTGAACATGAAGTGGGCGCGCTTATCCCTCAGAAAGAGTGGACCAATCTCTCACAACGCATGATTTGGCATGGCCGGCGCATCTGTCACTCACGTAAACCTGCATGTGGTGCATGTCCACTGAGTAAAATCTGTCCATCAGTAGGAATTGGTGAAATGGATCCTGTTAAAGCACGTGCTCTCGTGAAAAGCGATGCCGATTTCCGATGAAGCGCCTTGCAATAATTGCGATCTCACTTCTTGCGCTAACTAGTTGTGGCACCACTGCGAAAGTATCTGGCTCAATAACGCCATGTAATTCCATAAATCACAGCGCTGTCGGCAGTGGAAAATTACTCGAGTGTGTAGGTGGCGGCGAAGGCATTCACTTAGGTGATTTACGCGGTCCCATGATTGTTAACGTCTGGGGCTCGTGGTGCACTAGTTGTAAAGATGAATTGCCGATTCTTCTTGCCTTTTATCCCAAGCTCAGTGGAACTCCAATTCAATTAGTGGGAATTGATGTGGAGGAGACCAGCAAGAGCGATGGCATTAACTTTATGAAGAGAGAGGGAATGCTCTGGCCGAGTCTGCTAGATCCTGATGGCCGCACACGTGGTGCATTTGGCATGGGCGTTCCGGTTACTTGGTTTATTGCTGCCGACGGCACAATTCTCTATAAAAAAATTGGCGTACTAAAAAATGAAACTGAGTTACGAGATTTAGTGAAGAAATACTTTCAGCGAGAGATTCTATGATTACTGATTTTGTACTTGGCGTTCTCCTGTTGTTCGGAGTTGTCAGAGGATTTCGTAGTGGGTTGCTAAAAACTTTACTCACCACAATCTTCTATCTCTTAGGGGGGATCGCTGGATTTAGTATTGGTATCCATTATTTGGAAACTTCACCAACATCTGTAAAGAAAGTAGCGCTGCTATTTCTCGCCATTGTTCTGGGCGGTGTGATTGGTCAATTATTTGGTAAAGCACTTGGCAAATTTATTCACACCAAAATTCTCTGGGCACCTATTAAATTTCTTGACTCAATTGCTGGTGGAGCGTTAGGAATTATCCAGAGTGCGCTGCTTATCTATTTTCTTGCCGTTCTTCTACAGATCTCGCCGTGGACAAGTGCCCAGAAAGAATTAGCGAAATCGCAGATCTATCCCAAGATTGAAGCGAAAGTACCAAGTGCCGTGAAGAATTTAACGACTAATCTTCATCTTTCCCGGTACTCAAGCCCTCTTTAATTAGCTTCATAACATTGGGATCTGCCAGTGTTGTGGAATCTCCGACTGCGCGATTCTCAGCGACATCTTTGAGCAAGCGGCGCATAATTTTTCCACTACGTGTCTTAGGCAACTCCGCAACAACCATGATTTGGCGCGGTTTTGCGATCGGCCCAATCTCTTTCGAGACGTGATTGCGCAGCTGCTGAATTAATTCATCGCCGCCAACATTGGGAATACCACCGCGCAAAATAACGAAGGCAACAATTCCCTGACCAGTCATGGCATCGGCTGCGCCAACAACGGCGGCTTCAGCAACTGCTTCGTGAGAAACAAGCGCTGATTCAACTTCAGTTGTAGAGATGCGGTGACCGGAAACATTCATGACATCGTCGACTCGACCAAGCAACCAAATTGCACCATCGGTGTCGAGTTTTGCACCATCGCCGGCAAAATATTTATTCTCAAAGCGCGACCAGTAAGTGCTCTTGTAGCGCTCATCCTCGCCCCAAATACCGCGCAACATAGATGGCCATGGTTCATCGAGAATTAAGAATCCACCGTGACCGTTACCAACTTCATTGGCCTTATCGTCAACAACCTTTGCGCTAATTCCCGGAAGTGGGCGCATTGCAGAGCCAGGTTTCGTTGCAGTCACACCAGGAAGTGGCGAAATCATGATCGCGCCAGTTTCAGTCTGCCACCAGGTATCGACGATTGGGCAGCGATTGCCACCAATGACATCGCGGTACCACATCCACGCTTCTGGATTAATTGGCTCACCAACTGAACCAAGTAGGCGAAGTGAATTGAGATTGTGCGCCTTAGGAAATTCATCGCCCCACTTCATCCAGGTGCGAATCAAAGTTGGCGCGGTGTACAAAATTGTTACGCCATATTTTTCTACTAATTCAAAAATTCTTCCCTTATGAGGAGTATCTGGCGTGCCTTCGTACATTACTTGAGTTGCACCATTAATTAGCGGGCCATAAACCACATAAGAATGGCCAGTAATCCAGCCAATGTCAGCGGTGCACCAATAGACATCGCTCTCTGGCTTGAGATCAAAGACTGCTTTATGCGTGAAAGCTGCTTGCGTTAAATAGCCGCCAGTCGTGTGAAAAATGCCCTTGGGCTTAGCAGTTGTGCCTGAGGTATAGAGAATAAAGAGTGGGTGTTCGCTATCGAAACTTTCGGCAACATGCTCTGCTGATTGGCGATCGACAATGTCGTGCCACCAAATATCAAGTTCGCTATTCCACGCAGTTTCCTGTCCAGTGCGCTTTACAACGAGCACATTCTTGACATTGTGCTTGCCTTTGAGCGCTTCATCGACTGCTGGCTTGAGTGCAAATGCGCCACCTTTGCGGAAACCACCATCGGCAGTAATTACTAGCGTGGCATCGGCATCTTGAATGCGCGAAAGTAGCGCCTCGGCAGAGAAGCCACCGAAGACAACAGAATGCATCGCACCAATGCGGGCACATGCCAACATCGCAATTGCCGCTTCAGGAATCATCGGCATGTAAATCGCAACGCGATCTTCGGCCTTGATGCCAAGTTCAATTAAGGCATTTGCTGTTTTCTTAACTTCAGTGAGCAATTGTGCATAAGTAATTGTGCGGGTATCACCTGGCTCGCCTTCAAAGTGAAAGGCAACGCGATCGCCAATGCCTGCTGCTACATGTCGATCTAAGCAGTTAACCGATGCATTGAGTTTTCCGCCAATGAACCACTTTGCATAAGGAGAATTCCACTCCAACACTTTTGACCATGGCTTATCCCAGGTAAGTGCACGCGCTTGCTCTTCCCAAAATCCCAAGCGATCTTTCTGCGCAATTTCATAAATATCTGCCTTTGCATTTGCGGCAGCTGCAAACTCTTTGCTCGGTGCAAATGTGCGAGCTTCGTGAGATAAATTTTCTAGTGATTCGTTACTCATAATGCGCGAAAGGCTACCTTGCACAGCGCTTTGACGGAAGTCTTCTCACTCACTCGAGTTCTCCCCAAGTGATCAACGTTGCGAAGAAATTCAGTATGGCGATCATCGAAAATCTCACCCTGTGAAAGGAGGTCGCTATGTCCTTAATTTCCCTGCTGACATTGGCCATCAAAGCGCTGGGTAGTCCGGCAATAGTCTCGATGATCATTGCTGCTCTGGGTAAAGCAGTTCTCCTGCTCGGGCACTAAGGCCCAGATGAGGGTTGCATGAAAATTCGCCGTGGCCGGTTGGCTGCGGCGATTTTTCTTACCGCTCCCGAGGTGCTTGAATTGACCGTAAGCCTCCAACAATGATCTAACGAGAAACAGTGGGAGCTGTAAATGCCAATTGCATCACCTGAGATCTATGGCCAAATGCTCGATCGCGCCAAAGCTGGAGCATTCGCATATCCGGCAATAAATGTCTCTTCCTCGCAAACTCTTATTGCAGCACTTCGTGGTTTCGCCGAAGCGCAATCCGATGGCATCATCCAATTTTCCTGGGGCGGTGCGGAGTACGCATCAGGTTCAACCATTAAGAATTCAGTCGATGGCGCAGTTGCGCTCGCAGAGTATGCGCACATTGTTGCGAAAAATTATGGTGTCAACATCGCACTTCACACCGATCATTGCCCAGTTGAAAAACTCGATTCATTCATGCG
>JBAXNY010000021.1:0-13319 GCA_037133535.1 Actinomycetes bacterium | reverse complement strand
TACTCCAACAACTCCTGCAGGTGATCGTTCAACGGTTGCTTGCATATTTGCCATTAATAATCCTGGAGCGCGATGTTGGCGACGAAGTACACCTTCGGCGTGACGTGCCGCCCATGCTAAGTGACCAATAGCAAGGCCAGCCTCTAACCGCGCATCACTCTCTGGCTTACCGGTCTCTTGCGAAATCAGTTCTGAAATCTCATCGATGCGACTAATCAGTAATTTGCTCCACTGCAATAAAACCTTTCGGCGACCACGAAATCCAAGGGCCTGCCATTGGGGAGAAACGACTCGGGCCGATGCAACTGCTTCGTTGACGGTAGCGCTATCTGTAATCGGGAATGTGCCCAAGACATTACCTGTAACAGGAAAGTGAGAGCTAAAGGTTGCTTCATTTAATTGAGTCATACCAAAATCGTACTGGCGCACTTGCATAATCTCCAGAGATAGACTTGCGGCATGCCTGAATTGATACGGCCCAGCACTCAATTGCCAGCGATTCGCCAACCATTTACAGTCACCACGAGTGATGGCTTGAAGTTGATCGCTGAAGTTGCTTCACCAATTAATGAGAGCGATCAGCATCTAGGAATTCTCTGTTTACATCCACTTCCTACTGCGGGCGGAATGATGGATAGCCACATCTACAAGAAGGCAGCGAATCGCCTTCCTGCCATGGCGGGTATAACAGTGGTCCGTTTTAATACGCGCGGCACAACAAGTGAAGCTGGAACGAGTGAAGGAACTTTTGGTGGCGGTGATAGCGAAGAACTCGACGTTGCAGCCATGCTTGCTTATTGTTTTGATGAATTAAAGATCGCCAAACTCTGGGTAGTGGGCTGGTCATTCGGCACAGATTTAGCGCTGCAACATGCACGCGATTCACGTATTCAAGGGCTCATTCTTCTGAGTCCACCGCTGCGCAGAACTACCGATGAAGAACTGCAATGGTGGAGCAGCGATGGCCGCCCAGTAATTGCACTCATTCCAGAGTTCGATGATTATCTTCAACCGGCTGAGGCTACTGTGCGCTTTGCACCACTTCGCCAAATTCAACTCATTCCCGTGGCAGAAGCCAAACACCTATGGGTGGGAGAGCCAGCGGTCTATCGCGTTCTTACTGAAATTGTGAAAGTGGCTGCACCAGATCGTTTACCGCTACCAACTGAGTTTTAAGAGCGATAACTCTAGAGCGAGCACGCCCTACTTCTGGCTGGCCTCTATCGCTGCTACTAGCGCTTGTAAAAATGGAACATCCTCTTCAGCAGGATACCCATCAACGAATTTAGCTTTACGACTCATGAAAAAGAGTGCGCCTTTGAGTTGATCCACCTCCGTAGGCAGCGTTTTATCTTCATACCACTGCTCGGCAATTGCGTTGGAAATCGGTGCTAAATCTTCCCCCATTACTTTATAACCGTTGAAATTCTTGAGCGTTCTAAATGCTGCTACTCCATCAGGATGTGGCGCGATGTAGGGCAGTTGCATAATTTTTGGCCCACCACCAAGTTTCTTATTTCTTGGAACAATTCGTGCAACGGCAGGAAGTGGTTTATGCCACTCAACCCATGAACTACCATCTGGAAGTACTGCCTCACCAGTTTTCATGTTGACGAGTCCAACAACTTTCTCGCCCAATTTTTCATCGGCAGGTGTCAAGACGATCGAAACCATCTTCGTCCCTGGTTCATTTGAAATTCCACTTGCGGCGCAGCGGGCCTTTGAAAAAGGGTTTGACGCAGTTGTCGCTGTTGGCTTAGTGCTTAAGGGCGAAACGCCACACTTTGACTTTGTCTGCCAAGGTGTCACTCAAGGCGTAATGGATGTTCAACTCAAATTCTCTAAACCAATTGGTTTTGGCGTCTTGATGTGCAACGATCTTGATCAAGCAATTGCCAGATCTGGACGTGCAGGTAGCAAAGAAGATAAGGGATACGACAGCGCTATCGCAGCGTTAAAACTTCTTGAGCTTTAGTAGTCACGGCCGACTGGGTCTACCCATCGGAGGCATCGGTGCACCTGCACGTCCCTTAGCAAGAGTTGCAGTGCCAGCAAAGCAGCCAATTATGTAGGGAAAATTTGTTGTTGCGTGATAACCGTACGTTCCATCGGGTTGAGTGCGACCATTGCAAGCATCCAAAGTGGTACTGGCCTTCGATGCTTGATATGTATAGGCATCCCATGTATTTGAGGTTGGATCACCAGTTTTTACATAACCAGATTTCATCAGGGCGCTCTTCGTGCACTTTGCATTTAAGCAGCCCAGTGTGGTGTAAATCGGGAAGCCATCTAGGGCATAGCCCAAAATTTTCTGCTTAGATAAATTGCACTGTTCTTCCAAGGTAATCGCGTGATGATGGTACTCACGTCCAGGACCTGTGTGGCCGCCGCAGGTATCGAGAATCTTGTTATAGACCGGATCACCAAATGCTTGAGCAGCTGGCATCTGACCCTCGGTTGGTCCATAGATTGGAAGACCACTCACGGTAAATCCTAGCGTTCCTAATACATTTCGAATACTGGTTGTAGCGCTAGCTTTAATTGGATTGAGCGGAACTGACCATTCATACTTCTGTTCGGTTAGCGCATTTGGTGTTCTCGGTTCAAAGGGAAAACTAATCATTCCATTTGAAATAACTTTTAACTCAGAAGTTGTGCAACTAACACTGATAGATGGCTTGCCGTATCCCGCGCCCGCACCTACCGAATTACTCAAATCTAGAAAGGCAGTCACAGGGCATACCTTGGACTTGCTCATGACTATCTGAGCCCAACTTTGGTTCTCGCTCATGAAGAAGAACGAGAGAAGTGCAATGACGAGGGATAAAGGCAGGAATCTTTTCATTACATCAAGAATTGTCTGCGCGTGGGAATACCACTTCATCAAGGATCAAAATTGCAGCAGCTGCAAGTGGCACAGCAAGAAGTGCGCCTACTAGTCCGAGCAAACTTGCACCGAGCATGGCTGCAATGATCGTGACCAGTCCTGGCATCGACAGACTTCGTCGCATAATGCGGGGGGTAATAATGTAATTCTCAATCTGAACATAGAGCACATAGCCTATGAATGCTGCGATTCCAGTACTCACTGATTGAGTGAGTGCGACGATAGTAAAGAGAATAGATCCAAGAAAGTGGCCAACCAGCGGCACGAGTCCACAGACAAAGACCAACATGGCAAGAGCAATAGGTGAAGGAATTCCCAAAATTATTGAGTAGAAGAAGATAAATACACCAGCGATGAATGCCACAGTGATTTGGCTTCCAATGTAGGCACCGATTCGGGCAATGATGCCTTCTGTTAATTTTCTAACGCGTGGGCGACGAGTCGCAGGAACGGTGCGAATGCCAAGTTCGATTACCTGTGGCAGCGATGCTAAGAAGTAGAGAGTGAGAATTAAGATAGTCAGGCCAGCAAAAGTTCCTGAGATTACTGATTTTCCAACTCCGACGACGCCACCAAATGCTGTGATTAAGAGTGTGCCATTGCTAGAAACTGACTTAAGTTTGGCCTGCAGCTGATCGATGACTCCGTAATGCGAATTGAGATCTGCAATAACTTTATTGTGAGTTAGTTCAGAGAGCAGTGATGGTGCGCGTTCAATGAGTGATGTGCCTTGTGAAATGACTGGTGGAATGACGAGCCAGACAAATACTCCAACAAATGTCATGACGGCAAGAAAAACTGCAGAGACTGCAAGATTTCGAGATAGGCCACGGCGCCGGAAAGCTTCCACAATCGGGTTGAGTCCCATCGCAAGAAATAGCGAGATGATTATCAGAATAAATATTTGACTTGCGGAGGCCAAGGCGCGAAGCGTTGTGACAGCAAGAACTGCGCCGAGTGCGGCAAGAAATCCAAAGTAAAAGGGGTGTGATCGATTAATCGGATCACCAGGAGTGCCGTAATCGATTGGAGTTGTTCTCTTGGTCACGCGCTTGCGTCTAATTCGTTCAAATGCCATGGAGTAAGTGTATAAGTTGAGTGGCAGCGTTAATAAAAGGTTTACCCGCGCGACATCAAAGTAGGAGAGAATAGAGACATGGCACTGCGGATTACCGGACTAGGCGAGGAGCTCGCATCCATTAGTGGCCTACCCTGGGATCGCCCGCTGGAGGAGTGGCCGGAAGATCCATCCCTTACTGAAAAACGCGGTATCTCGCGTCACGTGGTGCGCTTGGTGCGCGCCGATGAATCACTCGACAGCGAAATTTATGCAGTAAAAGAAACGGTGGAAGAGTTTGCAAATCGCGAATATAAAATCTTGCGCCAACTCACTCAACTCAATGCACCCTCAGTGGAAGCAATCGCAGTTATCGAAGGACGTCTTGATAAGGCAGGAGAGGAGTTGCCAGTTGCATTAGCAACTCGCTTTCTTCCCTACTCACTTCCATACCGCGTTCTCTTGTCAGGAAATGTCACAGGTCACGACATTATGACAATGGCGAATGCGCTCGCCTTATTATTGGTACGGCTCCACCTCATCGGATTTTGGTGGGGGGATTGTTCACTCTCCAACACCCTCTTTCGGCGCGACGCTGAAGGCTTTGCCGCTTACTTAGTAGATGCGGAAACTGGCGAGTTCCAGAAGAGTTTAAGTAATGGTCAGCGCGAACATGATTTAGAGATTGCACTCTTTAATGTGGCAGCCGAACTTGATGATGTTGCACTTTCGGGACATTTGTATCCCGGCATGGATCCAGTTCGTGCCGCAGAGGGCGTAATCAAACGTTATCGCCGTTTATGGTCGGCGCTGAAAGATCCACAATTGCTTGATCCTAAGGATCGCCATGCAGTGGAACGAGCGATGCGCCAATTACACGACTTAGGTTTTGCAGTGCAAGAAGTTTCAGTTTCACTCGATGGCGAAAATCAAGCGCTGCAATTTGTTCCTAAACTTGTTGCCGCTGGTTATCACCAACAACGGTTGCGTGAATTAGTTGGACTTGAGACCGAAGAGTTGCAAGCAAAGCGCTTACTTGCCTCCTTTGAACGCTTTCGTACTCGCTTAGGTAAAGATCGACCATCTGATGATTTAGTTGCGCAGCGCTGGCTCAAAGAGATCTTCGAACCTAACTTGGCGAAGGTTCCAGCTAAGTTGCGAGGTCGCGTAGAACCGGCACAGCTCTTCCACGAGATGCTCGAGCAGCGTTGGTATCTCAATGAGAAGGCAGGCTATGACGTAGGGCTAGATTTCGCCGCCGATTCCTACATTCGCGATGTGTTGCCATTTCGTCGTGATTCTGGGGTAGATCTCACAGTCTCTGCATAAGTGACGAGTTAGTACTTCTACCAATTTTTTTGAGAGGATGTCCTTGTGCCAGTGCCACCAAAAATTCCAGCGAATTTTGCTAATGCGGTAGATCTGAGTTCATTGGGCAAACCTAAAGTTGAAGCACCTACAACAATGCCTGGAATTGAAATTACTGCGGCGAATTTGTCTAGTGAAATTCTGCCGTTATCAAAAATTAAGCCAGTTATTCTGATCTGCTGGTCACCGCGCTCACCTGAATCCCTTGAGGTCGTCAAAGCGCTCGCAGTACTTCACGGAAAATATGAGGGTGCTTGGGAGCTCGGAACTGTCAATGCCGATACTGAAACTCAAGTTGCACAAGCTCTGCAACTCCAAACTATTCCTTATGCGCTAGCGATGATCGGCGAGCAAGTAGTTCCGCTCTTTGACAAGCCATTTCCAGAGGCACAACTCAAACTCGTCATCGATAAAGTTCTAGAACTTGCGGCGCAACAGGGAATCGGCAGCGTTCCAGAAGAGAAACTCGAGCCAGAAGAGGAAGCGGCGATGGCTGCTCTCGAAAAAAGTGATTTTGCAACCGCTGAAGCTGAATACAAGAAATTACTCAATCGCAAACCAGGTGACTCATACGGCAAATTAGGACTCGCCCAAGTTCAACTCATGATGCGAGTTGCCTCCCTAGATGCAGGTGAGGTTGCAGCCAAGGCTGCGATTAATCCCAATGATGTTGCAGTGCAGATCCAGTGTGCTGACTTTGAGATAGTGAATGGCGACGTTGAATCTGCATTTAATCGCTTACTCCGGTGTGTTAAAAATCTCTCAGGAGATGAGCGCAGCGCCGCAAAGGATCACCTACTTAACCTCTTTGCTCTAGTAGATTCAGCAGATCCAAGGTTGATGAAAGCCCGTAGCGAGTTAGCGAGTGCCCTCTTTTAATGTCCAAATTACTCTCTGGTGATGGTGAATTAAAGTTCCTCAAAACTCGACTCGAAAACCTCAATCTTCTCTTCGCAGTATCGCTGATGGCATGGGTGCCACGCTTTCCAGAAGTTAAAGCAAATCTGCATCTGACCAATGGTGAATTTGGAACGGTAATGAGCACCGGAACGCTCGGTGCTTTATTGGGCTTGCTCACAATGGGCCATGTTGCCCATTCGGTAGGAAATTACAAAGTATTTGTGGGCACTTCACTTATTTACATTCCTGGAGGCTTTCTCCTGGTTGCAGTTCACAACGTGGCAATCTTTACCATCATTAATATTTTGAATGCGGCATTAGTTTCAGGTTTTGTGATCGCACTCAATGCACAAACTTTGCACGAGCAAGAGCGCTTCAACACTCCAGTGATTCCGCGCGCACATGGCAAGTGGTCCATGGGGGCGCTAGTAACTATTGTTATCTCTGGTCTCTTAGTTGGTCGAGTAGGAATTGTCACTCACATGCTGGTTCTCTCAACCTTGACCCTGATTGCCATGCTGCTGGAACTGAAGAAATTACAGCCTTACTGCCTTAAAGCCAATGAAATTCCAGATGAAGCTACATCAATCCGCAAGATGTTTGTTGGCATGCGTATCGACTGGGCAGTAAGTATTGGCATGGTTTTGGGCATGATGTTGGAATTCTCCGCAGGAGACTGGACCACAATCTTTGCAAAAGAAGATTTGAAAATGAGTGCGGGCGTCGCAACTATTCCTTACCTGATTTTTATGTTGATGATGATTATCGGTCGCCTCAACATCCATAAGTTCACCATGAAAATTCCGATTGAAATTTTGTTGCGACGCATGGCGATTTTTGGTGGCGCTGGCTTCCTCTTATTCCTCCATTTAGGAAGCCACATTGGGCGCACTAACTCATGGCTTGGTTTTATCTTGGTCTGTCTGGCGTTTGTGGTTGCCGGAATCGGTGGTTCTGTAATGTCTCCGATGTACATGGGTGCGGCAAGCTATCGATCAGATAAACCCAGCAGCATGGTTGTGGGGCAGACGCTATTGATTACAAATAGCGTGGTCTTCTTTGTGAAAGCTGGAATGTCTTGGGTAGCCCAATTTGCTTCGATTACCTGGGCGCTGACTATTCCTGGCGTGATGTTACTTGCGACAATCTTCTTTACTCACACAACGCGTGGGTCGATTAGAGGCGACTCAGCCTGATCCTTCAGTATTTCCAGGATCTGCCGCTGATACATCGTTAATTTGGTACTTGCTAATTGCCTCTTCAACAACGCTCTTTTTAATATCACCACTCTGCGCAAGTGAAGAGAGTGTTGCGACAACAATAGATTCGGCATCTACTTTGAAGTGGCGACGAAGTGCACCGCGAGTATCGGAGAGTCCAAAGCCATCGGTACCAAGGGATAAGAATGGGTTAGTAACCCAAGGCTGAATTTGATCTTGTACTGCGCGCATAAAGTCGCTGACGGCAATAACTGGTCCTTCTCTCTTCTTTAACTTCTCGGTGACATAAGCGCTGCGGGTGTCATTAGGATGGAGCAAGTTGTGGCGATCGATCGCTAAACCATCGCGGCGCAATTCATTCCATGAAGTAACAGACCAGACCGATGCAGCAACATTCCAATCCTCGGCGAGTAACTTCTGTGCTTTAAGCGCCCAGTTAACACCGACACCTGATGCCAAGATCTGCGCCTTGCGACGACCGCGACCGGCAGGTGAGTAGAGATAAATTCCGCGGAGTACTCCATCGATATCTAAGTTCTTTGGCTCCTCTGGTTGCACATAAGGCTCGTTGTAAACGGTGAGGTAGTAGTAAACGTTCTCACTATTTTCGCCATACATCCGGCGCAAACCGTCTTTCACAATGTGTGCAAGTTCAAAGGCGTAAGCAGGATCGTATGCAACAACCGCAGGATTTGTTGATGCCAGAAGATGTGAGTGGCCATCTTCGTGTTGCAAACCTTCACCATTGAGAGTTGTACGACCGGCAGTTGCGCCGAGCACAAAACCGCGAGTGAGTTGGTCTGCTGCGGCCCAGAATGCATCTCCGGTGCGTTGGAAACCAAACATCGAGTAGAAAATGTAGATCGGGATCATCGGTTCATCATGTGTGGAGTAAGAAGTTCCGACTGCGGTAAATGAAGCAACTGAGCCAGCTTCATTAATACCTTCGTGCAAAATTACGCCAGATGTAGATTCTTTGTAGGAGAGCATTAGTTCGCGATCAACTGATGTGTATTGCTGTCCAAGTGGTGAGTAAATCTTCAAACTTGGGAAGAGTGAATCCATACCGAAGGTGCGTGCCTCATCGGGAATGATCGGAACAAAGCGCTTGCCCATTCCTGGATCTTTAATGAGATCTTTGAGCATACGAACGAAGGCCATCGTTGTGGCAATCTCTTGGGCGCCAGAGCCACGGCGCGCAGATTCATACACTGAATCTGCAGGTTGTGGCAGCGGCTTGGAAATTGCGCGACGGCGTGGAATCGAGCCACCCAGTGCTTTGCGGCGCTCCAACAAGTATTGGTATTCCGGTGAATCTTCAGCTGGGCGATAGTAAGGCGGCAACTTCGCATCGAGCTTCTCATCAGGAATAGGAATCTGTAAGCGATCGCGGAAGGTAGTGAGATCTTCCATTGACATCTTCTTCATCTGATGTGTGGAGTTGCGTGCTTCAAAGTGGGAACCAAGTGTCCAGCCCTTAATGGTTTTTGCAAGAATTACGGTAGGTCGACCATTGTGCGTTGTTGCTGCGGTGTAGGCGGCAAATAACTTCTGATAATCATGGCCACCGCGCTTGAGATTCCAAATCTGATCATCGCTCCAATTAGCAACGAGGGCTGCAGTGCGTGGATCGCGACCAAAGAAGTTATTGCGAATATAAGCGCCATTTTCGCCCTTATAAGTTTGGTAATCGCCATCAGGCGTGCGATTCATCAAACTGACAAGTGCGCCATCGCGATCTTGGGCAAGTAGTGGATCCCACTCGCGTCCCCACACGACTTTAATAACGTTCCATCCAGCGCCACCAAATTGGGCTTCTAGCTCTTGAATAATTTTTCCATTGCCGCGAACTGGACCATCAAGGCGTTGCAAGTTGCAGTTAACTACGAAAGTTAAATTATCGAGGCCTTCACGCGCTGCAAGGCCAAGTGCGCTAACGCTCTCTGGTTCATCCATTTCGCCATCGCCCAAAAATGCCCAGACTTGTTGCTGGCTAGTGTCTTTAATTCCGCGATTGTGTAGGTAGCGATTAAAGCGTGCTTGATAAATTGCATTCAGTGGACCAAGACCCATCGAGACTGTTGGGAACTGCCAGAACTCTGGCATTAACCGTGGATGAGGATAAGAGGAGAGCCCACCACCTTTATGTGAAAGTTCTTGGCGGAAACCATCGAGTTGTGTTTCAGTAAAGCGACCCTCGAGAAATGCGCGGGCATACATGCCAGGACTTGCGTGGCCCTGGAAGAAAATCTGATCGCCGCCACCAGGATGATCTTGACCGCGGAAGAAGTGATTGAAACCAACTTCATAGAGCGCAGCAGATGATGCATAAGTTGAGATATGGCCACCAACGCCGATACCAGGTCGCTGTGCGCGATGCACCAACATCGCAGCATTCCACCGATTAAATGCGCGGATGCGTCGTTCGATTCCTTCATCGCCAGGAAATTTTGGTTCGTGCTCTGGTGGAATCGAGTTGATGTAATCGGTGGTGCGAAGTGCTGAAATTCCTACATTCTTCTCATGTGCTCGTTGAATCAAACTCAGCATTAAGTAGCGCGCGCGAACTGGCCCAGCATTTTCTAGTGCCGCATCAAAAGAGGCATGCCATTCCGCTGTTTCTTGTGGGTCGGTATCTACGAGTTGTTCGATGACTTGATCTGGCGCCTCGAAGATTTCGCTCATGCGCCTATTCTCGTACTTTGATCGCAATTAGTCACATTTCTTGAGGCGTGGTCTCACTTTGAGATACGCCACAACTCAGGGCAGCCCTCAAATATCTCTTGCTCCAGGGACTTGCGCTGCGGGCGAAAGTTGGGTGAAGTTCTCCTTGTGGCGCAGGCATCAGATTCAGCTGCACGTATGGGCTTCCAGTCCGGCCAATTGGTTCTGGAGATTGGCCATGGCAGCGATTGCGATAGCGCACTTCGCAGCGACATTGAAAAAACAATTGGCTCAACAATTCTTAGTGGCGATGTCAATGAAGTTGTCGATGCCGTCATTCTCTGGTTCCGCGAAAGCGATGGCGATCTCGTCGATGAATTAGTCGATGGTCTTACCTATCTCTCCGAAACTGGACCGATCTGGGTGCTCACTCCCAAGGCCGGTCGCGAAGGACATGTGGCAGCAAGTGACATTCAAGATGCAGCACCGACTGCGGGATTAACTCAGACCACATCGATGGCGGTGGCAGCAGATTGGAGTGCAACTCGTCTAGTCGCGCGAAAGAGCGGCAAGCGATAGATTTCTTGCATGAGCCTCACACTTGGAAATCCAGCACCAGACTTTTCAACTCTCGACCAACATGGCGTCGAAACTAAACTCTCCGCATTTCGCGGCGAGAAGAACGTGGTTCTTCTCTTCTATCCCTTTGCATTTTCTGGAATCTGCACCGGCGAACTCTGCGCGATTCGCGATGACTTGAGTGCATTTCAAAATGATGATGTGCAACTTCTCGCTATTTCATCTGACCCAATGTTTGCGCAACGCGCATTCGCCGAGCAAGAGGGATATAAATTCCCAGTGCTCACCGATTTCTGGCCACATGGTGCAATCGCAAAGTCCTACGGCGTATTCGATGAGGCACGTGGTTGCGCAGTTCGCGGCACCTTCGTGATCGATAAAGCGGGAATTCTGCGCTGGCAGATCGTGAATGGCCTAGGAGATGCGCGTAACCTCGTGGAGTACAAGGCGGCGCTGGCTGCACTTTAGTCAGGTAGACTTTCCACATAACAAGTCACGAAATGTGCACTTGGGGTGCTTAGCTCAGCGGTAGAGCGTCTCGCTTACACCGAGAATGTCGGGGGTTCGATCCCCTCAGCGCCCACCAGTACACGGCCACGACGCGAGAAAGGCTGGTGCATATGAAAGCCAGTCAGAGTGATCAGAATCAAATTCTCGATGTTCAAAAGATGGATATTCAAGTTTCAACCCTTCGCAATAAAGAGAAGACACTTCCAGAAATTGCAGAACTTGCCGCCCTCACTTCTCGCCTGACCACAGTGCGCGATCTACAAGTGGCGGCACAGACGCAAGCAAGTGATATTCAACGCGAACTCACTCGCGCCGAAGGCGATGTCGAGCAGATCAATAATCGCCTAGCAAAAGATGAGGCGCGCTTAGCAAGTGGCAGCACCTCTGCGAAAGAGCTCGAACAATTGCAGCATGAATTGGGCTCACTTGGCGCTCGCAAGGCAGAGCTTGAAGAGATTGAATTAGAAGTAATGATGCAACTCGATGGTGCGAAATCTCGCCTGGCGGAGTTGCAAGAGGAAGAGCGCTCGCTCAATGCCAAGATCGATGATCTCAATATCCGTAAAGAGAATGCCATCACCGAAATTTCAGCCCAAATAACCACACTCACTAATGAGCGCACCATCACTATTGGCACAACCGATAAAGCACTTGTCGATCTCTACGAGAAAGTGCGTTCGCAAGGTGGATTAGGCGCTGCAGCTTTGACCGGTGGCCAATGTGGCGGATGTAATCTCACCATTAATTCGGTAGAGATTGCACGTATTAAATCCCTCGATGCAGATGAGATTGTTCGCTGCGAAGAGTGTCGCTGCATCTTGGTGCGCGGAGCATAATTTTGGTAGCTCGTACATTTACTCTCACCGCCGATGGTGGCTCACGTGGAAATCCTGGCCCCTCTGCTTATGGCGCAGTTATTAAAGAAAATGGCGCAATCCTTGCCGAACTCAGTGAATTTATTGGAAACGCTACCAACAATGTTGCCGAATACAACGGACTCCTTGCGGGCTTGCGCAAGATTCACGAGATCGATCCCACTGCGCAAGTAGAAGTAAAGATGGATAGCAAGTTAGTTGTTGAACAGATGTCAGGTCGCTGGCAGATTAAACATGCCAACATGCGTGAATTGGCCAAGTCGGTGCGCGATGCACATGATCCTTTACTCATTACTTATCAATGGATTCCGCGCGATGAGAATTCACATGCCGATCGCCTGGCTAATAAGGCACTCGATGGCGAAGAAGGTAGCGCGCCAACTCAGATCAATTTCCTTACAGGCCGCCTTCGCTCCGATGAAGTTCCCACCATGATTTATTTTGTCCGCCACGGCGAGACGCCACTGACTCCCGATCGTAAATTCTCTGGAAGCGGCCCGATTAATCCCCATCTCACCGAAGAGGGGCTAGCTCAAGCCGAAGCAGTTGCCGGCGAAATTGCAAAGATTTCACCAGAGGTACTTCTTGCCTCACCACTTAATCGCACCCGCCAGACTGCCGAAGCAATTGCTCGCCACTGCGACATGGAAATTTCCTTCGATGAAATTTTCTATGAAGTCGATTTCGGCACTTGGGATGGTCAATCCCAAGATGTTGTTGCAGAAGAATTCCCCATTGAGTATCACGAATGGCTTTCTTCAACTGGTTATCGCCCACCCGGTGGTGAGTCATACGATGATTTAGCACTGCGCGTGGAAGCTGCGTTAGAAAAAGTTGCTAGCGAATATCCTGGCCAACGAGTCTGCGTTGTGAGCCATAATGGCTTCATCCGCGTGGCCGCCCGGTTGGTTCTTGGGGCAGCTCCCGAGTCGCTCTTTCACCTTGATGTGGGCCCATGCTCCATCACCGCCATCTCAATCTGGCCCAGCGATGGCCTGCGCGCCCTGCGCTCGCTCAATGAGCGTGGCCACCTGAGATAACCCCTGAAAGTGCCCTGCTTGCGCCTAGTTCTAAGGGCATACACAAGGTTAAAAATTGATGAACTACTAGTAAGTAGGGCAGACTAAAGCCACCTAATACTGCATGTGGGAACGGTCGACTTTTCCACAGACAGTCCCTCGAAATCAAGGAGAAATAATGACTAAATCACGCGTCTTGCGTGGTGCAATCGCGGCACTTGCAGCGACTGGTCTTGTCAC
>JBAXNY010000020.1:0-14061 GCA_037133535.1 Actinomycetes bacterium | reverse complement strand
CCTCATCTCAAAGCAGACCGTTATTGGAATTCTCGGCTTCCTTATCGCCCTGGGCGGAGTCATCATGGCGATCAGTGCTATCTCCGCTCTCATTGGCGCCCTCCGTGGCGGTGGCCCCAAGGCGGCCAAAGCCAAGCGCAGCACCTGGGCCTCACGCATGGAATCACGCTGGGATCGCCGCAACTTCGATAATTAATAGCTAAAGCGCTCGCGCTCGACCCTCGACCCTGACCGGGTTCGGGGGTCTTTTTCATGTGGGGAGCGGTGGGGCTCTAAAGGGAGGCAGGTGGTTGAAAAAGGGGGAAAGTGGAGTAAAGTGGGGATCTATCACCTTGGGGAAGGGGGGATTCACCGATGTTTCTTGGCACGCATGAACCCCGCCTCGATGAAAAAGGTCGCCTCATTCTTCCCGCGAAATTTCGCGATGATCTTGCAAAAGGTTTAGTAATTACTAAAGGACAAGAGCGTTGCTTGTATGTATTTCCAAGCGATGAATTTGCAACCATCACAGAACAGCTAAGACAAGCGCCAGTCACTGCAAAATCAGCTCGCGATTACATGCGTGTGATGTTTGCCGGCGCACACGATGAAATTCCAGATCGTCAAGGTCGCGTAACAATTCCGCAAGGCCTTCGTACATATGCCGGATTAGAAAAAGCATGCGTTGTTATCGGCGCAAATACTCGCGTTGAAATTTGGGATGCAACTTCATGGAGTGAGTACCTCTCCGATCGCGAAAAGGGTTTTGCTGATGTTTCTGAGGAGGTATTCCCAGGGTTGTTCTAACTCAGATTTATTCATCACTTGTGGCCACTGCCGACCTTCAAGAACGGCGCCCCTTCCCCGGCGCCGTTACGAGATCCGTCGGCCGGCAGTGACCAGAGGTGATGAGGAGATAGAAAACATCAGCAAAGTTGTAACGCAGCAGTATTTAACGCAGTAATGGAAAGGGGGAGCGAAGATGGCAGAACATGTATCGGTAATGCTTGATGAATGCCTATCGCTCCTTGCACCCGCAATCGAAAGTGCAATTGCGCAAGGCGGCGAAGCTGTTGTCGTCGATGCTACTTTAGGTTTAGGCGGACATAGCAGGGCACTTCTCCAGAAATTTCCTCAATTACGAATAATTGCTATTGATCGCGACACTGCTGCCATCGCTATCGCTCAAGCAAATTTGTCAGAATTTAGCGATCGCATCACTGTGACACATGCAGTATTTGATCAAATCTCCTCCGTTGTCCGCGCAACAGGCAGAAGTGAAGTCTGCGGCATCCTCTTTGATCTTGGCGTTTCTTCGATGCAACTCGATGAGAAGAATCGCGGCTTTGCTTACTCCCACTCAGCTCCACTTGATATGCGTATGGATGCCTCACAGGGAATTACTGCCGGTGAAATCATCAACACATATTCACGTGAAGAATTAGTAGCGATTCTTCGTAACTTTGGCGAAGAGAAATTTGCACCACGAATTGTCGATGCGATCATTGAACGACGCTCGAAATCGCAGCTCACTGACACCATCGAATTAGCTGAAATAGTAAAGAAGGCGATTCCTGCTGCAACTCGTCGCACCGGTGGCAATCCAGCAAAGCGCACCTTTCAAGCCCTTCGGATTGCAGTCAATGGCGAGCTCGATGCGATCACTTCGGCTATTCCACAAGCGCTAGAACTATTGGCGATTTCCGGTCGGTTAGTTGTGATGAGCTTTCAATCGCTAGAAGACAAGATTGTTAAGGAGTTTTTCACACTCGCAACAGCATCTGGTACTCCGCGCGAATTGCCAGTGGAGATTCCTGAATTAGCTGCGAAGTTTGCGCTCGTAATTCGCGGAAGTAAATCGGCAAGTGATGATGAGCAAGCCAGTAATCCACGTTCGACCTCAGTAAAACTCCGTGCAATAGAACGGGTGGCTGCGTAATGGCGATTGCAGATTTCGTTCCAGCACTGACCCGCTCGGGCCAATTATTTATCCATAAGTCCAATCGCGCCGCCCTTCGGATTGTTCCGGAGAAAGAGGATGAAGCAAAAGCGCGTACTCAAGTCTTCTACTTAGCCATGACAAGTATTTTAGTCGTTGGCTTGATACTCACCCTAGTTATTCAGACCCTTCTCGTACAGGATGCATTTGCACTAAGTACGTTGCAACGGCAGGCAGTTGCCCTCAGCGATCAACGCGATGCGCTTGAAAATCAATTGGCAGATGTCGCAGATCCATCTCGCTTAGCAATTGCGGCAAGCAAATTAGGGATGAAGCCGGGACTTAATCCAACTTTCCTCAACTTATCTCCCACGGAGGTGAGTAAATAATATGGGCAACCTCTCCTTATCAAGTAGTCGGATGCGAATGTTGATCGCTGCAGTCGCCGTAATTTTTGCCGCATTTGGAATTCGGTTAGTTCAAATTCAAGCTGTTGAGGCAAGTTCACTTTCAAATCGCGCCATGAATGAAATCATGATGACAAGCACTATGCCGGCTCCGCGCGGTTCAATCACTGATATCAATGGCGTTGAATTTGCACGAAGTGTTTCTTCAGTTCGCGTGGTTGTCGATCAAACGCTTATTCAAAACCCACATGTTGCAGCACAAATTGCCGCGCCAATCTTGAAGCTCTCCGTTGCTCAGGTCCAAGCGAGTATCACTGGCAATAAGCGGTGGAGCAAAGTTGTCGACCTTGCCACGCCGGCACAATGGCGGGCACTCAATTCTGCATTTGATTCTTACAACGCCTCACTTACCAAAGCACAGAATGCAGAAAGAATTCTTGGATTCTTTGCTGAACGAGTTTATAGTCGTGAATATCCATCGGGCTCACTCATTGCATCTTTAGTGGGATTCGTTAATCACGATGGCGTGGGTGCAACTGGTTTGGAATATAGTAAAAATTCCATGATTTCTGGAGTCGATGGAAAATATGTTTACGGTAACAGTCCTTTCCGCGCCAAGATTCCTGGTAGTACACAATCTTTAGTAGCCGCCCAACAAGGTACGTCAATTCGTCTCACGATTGATCGCGATGTCCAATGGGTTGCAGCTCAAGCTATTTCAAAGGCAGTCAAGAACGCCCATGCAATAAGCGGCACCGTGATTGTCCTTGATCCTAAAACTGGTGCCATCTTGGCACACGCAACTGCACCAACTTTCGATCCTAACAACACTAAAAATGTATCGCTGCGCCAAATGGCAAATCCATCGGTGCAGGAAGTTTACGAACCAGGCTCAACTGGCAAAGTAATTACCATGTCAGCTGCAATTGAAGAGGGAAAAGTCACGCCAGAAACTGTTTTCACAGTTCCTTATTCATTAAAAGTTTCAAATGGAAAATTTTCAGATCACGAGAAACATGCAACAGAGCGATTAACAACTACTGGAATTCTTGCAGTATCAAGTAATACCGGCAGCATCCAAGTGGGCGCAACGCTCTCACATCAAACTTTCTATGACTACCTTCGCAAATTTGGAATTGGAAGCAGCACTGGCTCAGGTTTACCGGGTGAATCTGCGGGCCAATTATTGAAAGTAGAAAATTGGTCAGGCACAACAGCGCCCACCTTTGCATTTGGGCAGGGCTATAACGTCACTGCGATGCAAGCCACTAGCGTATTTGCCACTATTGCCAATAATGGAGTTCGCGTATCACCAACAGTTATTGCAGGAACAAGTGATGCAAGTGGCCACTTCACACCAGCCACAACTCGCGAAGAAGTTCGTGTCATTAGCGCTGATACCGCAGCGAAGATGCGATTGATGTTAGAGAGTGTTGTCAGCGCCCAAGGAACTGCGCCAGGTGCAGCGATTCCGGGTTATCGAGTTGCAGGCAAGACTGGAACTGCGCAACGTCACAACGACGCTTGTAATTGCTACAGCGGCTACACCGCATCCTTTATTGGTTTTGCACCAGCTGATGCGCCGAAATATGTCATTAGTGTGACGATTCAAGGTCCACAAGGAATTCACTGGGGTGGCTCGCTAGGTGGCCCAGTATTTAAAGAGGTAATGAGTTTCGTTCTACAAACCCGCCACGTTGCGCCAACTCGAACGCTAGATGTGCCATATCCATTAAATGAAGCAACACTCAATAAGACTCCTGTTAAGAAACTGGGTGCATGATGCGCCCGCTGCTGACACTCGAAAAATCACTTCAGAGCGCGGCAGCAATTGTCGGTATTGAATCGGCAAGCGATCTTCACTTCACCGGCATCTCCTTTGATAGCAAGGCGATTCAACCAGGAGATATCTTCTGTGCCTTCCCTGGACTCAATGCCCATGGCGCCGATTTTGCAGGTGAAGCAGAATCACTTGGTGCAGTAGCAATCCTTACCGATGCTGCAGGTGCAGCGAAGTGCGGCAAACTACTGCCGCTGATTGTCCCTAACCCACGCCGTGCAGCTGCGCTACTGAGTGCCTGGTTCTATGACGATCCGATGCGCGCCATGTTCTCTGTGGGAATTACTGGCACCAATGGCAAGACAACAACGACGATGTTGCTCAATCAACTCTGGCAATTAGCGGGTCGTGAAAGCGGATTGATCGGAACAGTTGAAACGCGAATTGGAGTAGAGCGACTAGCAAGCTCTCGCACCACGCCAGAGGCACCAGAATTGCAAGCCTTAGTTGCAACCATGCGCGAGCGTCACGTCCGTGACTTTGTCATGGAAGTATCTAGCCATTCAATCGCCCTCGAACGTGTACGTGGATCTCACTTTAACGTTGTCGGATTTACCAATTTGACGCAAGAACATTTAGATTTCCATGGCGACATGGAGAGTTACTTCAATACCAAACGGAAGATTTTCACCTTTGAATTCGCCGATTTAGCAGTAATCAATATTGATTCAACGTATGGCGCAGCGCTGTCAAAGAGCTGCGAAATTCCACAATTAACCCTTTCAAATAACGATAAGTTGGCCGATTGGCACTATGTCGCAATCGATGCAGTGAGCGCTGGTTATCAAGTAGCAATTCGTGGTCGTGGTGGAATTCTGATTGAAACGCTCATTCCGCTCCATGGCGATTACAACTTAGAGAATGCGCTGATGGCTATTGCAATTGCAGCCGAGAGCGGAATGGATCCGATTGACATTGCACGCATCGCGCCAGCGCTCAATGGCGCGCCAGGACGGTTACAGCAAGTTGCTGTTGGCCAGAGCTTTACCGCATTAGTTGATTATGCCCATAGCCCAGATGCAGTGGAGCGTGTTTTAGCCACTGCGCGCAAAATCGCAGAGTCTCGATCTGCCTCGTCAAAGGTAATTGCAGTTTTAGGTTGTGGTGGAGATCGCGATGCAACCAAGCGCGCACCGATGGGCAAAGCACTCCTTGCCGGTAGCGACATCGCAATTTTTACAAGTGATAATCCGCGCTCAGAATCTGCGGAAGAAATTCTGGAAGAGATGTGCCAAGGGTTAACGATTAAGAAGCCACATCAAGTAATAGTCGATCGCCGGAAGGCAATTGAGAGTGCGGTAGCGCTAGCAAGTGGTGACGATATTCTTTTGGTACTGGGCAAAGGTCACGAAGTTGGACAAGAAATTTATGGCGTGATTCATCCATTTGATGATCGGGTAGTACTTGGCGAAGCTATTGCAGGTGTTGCGTGATTACACTAAAAGCCAGCGAGATTGCGCGCATTACCGGCGGTGTCCTACATGGTGATGCAAATATCATGGTGAACGGCTCGGTAGAAGTTGATTCGCGCAAATGTGGCAAAGGCTCACTCTTTCTCGCTCTCAAAGGCGAGAATGTCGATGGTCATGACTTTGTCACAGATGCTAGCAAGCATGGCGCAGTATTGAGTCTGACCGATCGCCAAATCAGCCAGCCTTGCATTGTTGTACCTGATGTCGTAGTTGCACTAGGAAAATTAGCCCAGCATGTACGCGAAGAGTTATCGGATTTGATGGTTATCGGTATCACTGGCTCGCAGGGAAAGACCACAACCAAGGATTTACTCTCACATCTTCTGCAGATAATTGGCAAGACAGTGGCACCAGCGGGCTCATTTAATAATGAGATTGGTGCGCCACTGACTATTTTGCAATGCGATGAGAGCACAACATTTTGTATCGTAGAGATGGGCGCGCGCCACTCGGGCGACATCGCCAAACTTTGCAAAATTGCTCAGCCCGCAATTGGTGTTGTCTTGAAAGTAGGCACTGCACATGTTGGTGAATTTGGCGATCGCGAAACAATTGCTCGAACTAAAGGTGAGTTAATTGCCTCACTGCCATCTCATGGAACTGCAGTTCTCGGTTCCTACGATGAGTTCACTCCGCAGATGGCTAATGGTCTCGATCTAGATGTAATCACATTTGGACCAGGTCATGATTGCGATGTTCGCGCAACAGATGTAGAAATCCGCGAAGGTCGACCACATTTTGATTTAGTAACACCTGCCGGTCGCACCACGGTGGGCTTGAGATTAATCGGCGCACACCAAGTAGCGAATGCGCTAGCGGTAGCAAGTGTTGGACATGCGCTCGGAATTTCACTCGATGTTATCGCCGGCTCGCTTTCAACTGCCGAGCCTTCAAGTAAGTGGCGCATGGAACTCCATGAGCTTTCAGATCTGCTCATTATTAATGATTCTTACAATGCCAATCCAGATTCAATGGCAGCTGCGCTGCAAACTTTGGCGCTCTTTGCCCAAGAGCGCGGCGGATCTGCATGGGCATTTCTCTCAACTATGCATGAACTAGGCGAGAGTGAAGCGCGGGAGCATCAAATAATCGGTCAAGTCTGCGTTGATTTAGATATCGATCATGTTATCTGTGTTGCAGAGCCACGTTATGAAATCAAGTCAAGCACTACAACAAAATTTCACCAAGCACTTGATAAGGCCCAAGCTCTTACATTTATGGCTCATGTCGAACCCGGTGATGTAATTTTGCTGAAAGCATCACGAGCTGAAGCACTCAATGAATTAGTGGCACCAATGACTGCGAAATGGAATGAGAGGGAAGTAGCCCATGATTGAGATTCTCTTAGCGGGTGCATTTGCACTTGGTATTAGCCTCTTTGGTACACCAGTTCTTATTCGTGGCTTAGCAGCGCGTGGCTATGGCCAAGTAATTCGCGAGGATGGTCCACAGAGTCATCATGTAAAACGCGGCACACCAACTATGGGTGGCATTATTATTCTCCTCGCAGTTGCAGCGGCCTATTCGCTTACACATGTGATTACCCAAGTTGGCCCAAGTGCATCGGCGCTCTTAGTCCTCGGCCTCATGACTTGCCTTGGCATTCTCGGTTTTATCGATGATTTCCTTAAAGTTTCCAGAAAGAAATCGCTAGGCCTTACTGGGCGAGAAAAGATTCTTGGCCAAGTTCTTTATGCCGGAATTTTTGCCTACTTTGGTCTTAGCTTCCCTGATAAGAAAGGTCTCACACCACTCTCTTCTCACCTCTCTACCGTGCGCGATACATCAATTGTGCTGGGCACAGTTGCGGTGATTATCTGGATTATTCTGATGGTGACTGCAACTTCAAATGGTGTGAATCTCACCGATGGACTCGATGGCTTAGCAACTGGCGCAGCTGTTATGACCTTCCTTGCATTTATTCTGATCGGTGTCTGGGAATTTCGCCAAGGTTGCGCAACTCTTAATTCAGTAAATTGCTATGTAGTGCGCGATCCGCTAGATCTTGCAGTACTTTCGGCTGCGCTAGCAGGGGCATGCACTGGCTTTCTCTGGTGGAATGCATCTCCTGCAAAAATATTTATGGGTGATACGGGATCCCTTGCATTAGGTGGCGCACTTGCCGGAATCGCAGCAGCACTGCGAATCGAGTTATTGCTCATCCCACTCGGTGGACTCTTTGTCATCATCACCGGCTCGGTCATTATTCAGACCACTTACTTCAAACTCTCTGGAGGTAAACGAGTATTTCGAATGGCACCCCTTCAACATCACTTTGAACTTAAAGGCTGGGGAGAGGTAACGATCGTTCTACGCTTCTGGATTATTGCCGGACTCTGTGTCGCACTCGGTCTTGGTCTCTTTTATGCCCAATGGGTGGCGCGATAACCCATGAGTCAGAACTTTGCAGATAAGGCAACACTTGTATTTGGTGCTGGCATCACCGGTCTTGCTGTTGCACAAACTTTGCAGAGTTTTGGTTGTTCGGTCACGTGCGTGCAAGATGTTGTAACAGAGCGAAAAGTTAATGGATTTGATGTCATTGAAGTCTCGGAGGCGATTACTCGCATGGCGGAGTGGGAACAGGTTGTCGTTTCACCCGGCTGGCAACCACGCCATCCCTTGATTCAAGCAGCGCAAGGTAAAACTCTTTTGAATGAGATCGATTTAGCGTGGCAGATAAAAGGTGAACGCGCGCCCCATCAGAAATGGATTGCGGTCACTGGGACTAATGGGAAGACATCTACTGTGGAATTAACTACCGCAATTTTGAATCGTGCGGGATTGAATGCAGTGGCCTGCGGCAATGTCGGCGATACGGTAATCGCCGCCGTAGATCGAAGCGAACCTGCCGATTACTTGGTGCTAGAGCTATCTTCATTTCAACTTTATTACAGCGAACTTCCAGAATTTGAGGCAGTAGCACTACTTAACATCGCCGATGATCACTTGGATTGGCACGGCGATCTCGCATCCTATGTAAAAGCAAAGGTAAGAATTCTCAACAATGCAAAATGTGCAATCCTCAACGGTGATGATGGCGCCACTGTTGCTGCCACATTCGATTGGCGCGGTCGGAAAGTCTTCTTCACTTTAAATAGCCCTCGCGCTGGTGAATTGGGAGTGGTAGAAGAATTATTAGTAGACCGTGCATTTGTGGCAGATCCACAAGAGGCCACCATGGTTGCAGAGCTCAAAGATGTTGCGCCAACTGTTCCGCATGCGGTTTCGAATGCACTTGCCGCCGCAGGGTTGGCACGTGCACTTAATGTCACAGGTGAGAAGATAAAAGAGGCAGTGAGCGAATTTCGCCCTGGGCGGCATCGACTAGAAGTAGTGGCAGAGAGCAATGGAATTACATGGGTCGATGATTCAAAAGCGACCAATCCACATGCCGCAGCTGCTGCGCTACTTGCACACTTATCTTCGGTATGGATCGCTGGTGGCCTAGCAAAGGGTGCACGGATGGAGTTACTTATTCAACGCACACATCCTCGAATGAGAGCGGCAATTCTAATTGGCAAAGATCGCGAACTTATTGCGAGTGCGCTGCGAACTCATGCACCGCAGGTTCCGGTACATGTGATCGAGCAGAGTGAGGGCGAATCGGCGCAAGATCTCATGGTGCGAGTAGCGAAGTTAGCGAATGAGATTGCAGTCAGTGGCGATACGGTTTTATTGGCGCCAGCCTGCGCGTCCATGGACCAATTCACTTCTTATAGTGATCGGGGCGATAAATTTGCCTCTGCAGTTCGTACCGTAATTAGCGATGGGGAGAAGTAATGTCACATCGCTCAGTATTGGCAAAGCCAGCAAGTAATTACTATTTACTTCTTATTAGCGCAACAGCGCTCACTGCTCTAGGCATGATGATGGTGGTATCGGCATCGGCTGTTTCTTCATTTGAATCCAAGGGCTCAGTATTTTCCATTGCGCTGCGCCAGATTATTTTTCTCGCAATTGCGATACCAGGTGCCTATGTTGCCTCGCGACTTCCATTGGAGAGATGGCGATCATTGGCGAAAGTTGCCCTTTTTATTGCACTCTTCCTTCTTGTGCTTCCTCAGCTTCCCGGTGTTGGCCACTTAGTAAATGGAAATCGAAATTGGATTTCAGTAGGGCCAGTAGATATCCAACCTAGCGAAGCTGCAAAGTTCCTACTTATTCTCTGGGCAGCGCACATGTTGGCGATGCGCGAACGTAGCGGTCGGATTCAGACGCAAGTCCTTATGGCCATTGGTCCTGGCTTTGCAATTGCCTGCGCTTTAATTTTGCGTGGTCGTGATTTAGGTACTGCCGTGATCTTCGTTGCAATTGCCTGCGGATTACTCTTTATCGCTGGCCTTGGAATGAAGCACTTTGCCGGTCTAGTTGCTTTCGTGGTGGTTGGTGTTGGCGCAATGGTGGTCGTGGCGCCAAATCGGTTACACCGCTTACAAGCAGTGATCGATCCCTTCGATCCATCGGTGTATAAATTTGCTGGATGGCAACCGGCACATAGTTTGCTCGGATTAGGTAGCGGCGGACTCTTCGGTGTCGGATTAGGTGCCAGTCGCCAAAAGTGGGGAAACCTTGCAGAAGCTCATACCGATTTTATCTTCTCGGTAATTGGTGAAGAGTTTGGATTACTTGGAACACTAGTAGTTTTGGCGCTGATGATCGCTTTAATTTTCTCAATTTTCCGAATTGCAATGCGGGCACAGGATTCACTGACTAAGTTCACAACAGCTGGAATTGGTTGCTGGATTGCAGCGCAGACAGTAATCAACATCGGTTCAGCACTCAGCGTTATCCCAGTTGTAGGAGTCACGTTGCCACTGGTCTCTTATGGTGGCTCCTCTCTCATTGTCACGATTATTGCGGTGGGCTTTGTCTATGGGGCTGCGCGTCGGGATGCTGGAATTATGGAGGGCGTTCGCGCTAACTCTTCGGTGAGCGCATGAGCGAGCGGAAAATAATCTTTGCCTGTGGTGGCACAGCCGGACACATCGAACCAGCACTGGCAGTTGCTAATGCTTGGCAGCGCCTTTACATCAACGATGACATTCTCTTTATCGGAACTGATGCCGGCTTGGAGAAAGCATTAGTTCCAGCACGTGGCTTTACATTGCACACGATAAATAAAGTAGTTGCACCGCGCTCACTCTCTCTATCTGCTCTCACTTTCCCATTTCGCTTACGCAAAGCAGTAGCACAGAGCAAGCGAGAGATTGCTGGCGCAACAGTGGTAATTGGTTTTGGTGGTTACGTGAGCGCTCCGGTCTATCGAGCCGCAGCAGCACTCAAGATTCCAGTTGTTATCCATGAAGCAAATGCCACAGTGGGTTGGGCCAATCGCTATGGTGCGCGATTTGCATCGAGAATCTGTGTGTCACGGGCGGTAGATGCCAGTGCACCGAAAGCATTTCGTGAAGGCGAAGTGGTCGGCATGCCACTACGGGAAGATGTTTCGAACGCTGCCGAATATGCCGCACCGGATTGGTCGAGTGCCAGATCTGAGGCACGTAAACACCTTGGCTTTGAAAGTACTCAACCGCTGATCGCTGTTGTTGGGGGATCGCAGGGATCGCAGGCGCTCAATCGTGAAGTGAGCGGAATCATTTCGCAACTGCTCCAACGTGGAGTTCAAGTGATTCATTCACTGGGTGGAAGCAATGACCTGCCAGAGGCGCGTCCGGGTTATCAGCCAGTGCATTACATCGAAGCAATGGCCGATGTTTATCTCGCAGCAGATTTAGTAATCGCGCGAAGTGGCGCAGTAACGTGTGCCGAGTTTGCAACTTTGGGACGTTACGCCTTATTTATTCCGCTTCCTATCGGAAATGGCGAGCAGATGAAGAATGCACAATTCCTAGTTGAAGCAGGTCGTGCCGAAATCATCACCCAAGGAGAATTTTCCGGTCACTGGCTTATGGCACACCTCAACACGCTGCTTGATCGCAGTAAAGCATTGAGTCCGCAAGGGTCTACATCTGATCTTTCAGCAGCTAAGGCAATCGTTGCGATTATGGAGAGTGCCATTCGAGGCGGTGGCAGCTAATGCAACTCAGCGAGCTATCTACCAAGAAGTTACATTTCATTGGTATTGGTGGCGCAGGCATGAGTGGCTTGGCGCGAATTGCACTGTCTCACGGTGCAAAAGTTTCTGGTTCAGATGCCAAAGACTCATCGGTTGTTACGGGGTTGCGAGCACTCGGTGCCGAAATTGCAATTGGACATAGTGCAAGCAACATCGCGCAGCCAGATTTAGTGATCTTCTCTAGCGCTATCGCAAGTACAAATCTAGAGATGCAACGAGCAACTGAGTTGGCGATTGCGACAATGACCCGCGCACAAGCACTGGCCCTATTAATGAGTGGTTCGCGCAGCATCGCCGTGGCAGGAACACATGGAAAGACCACCACGACTTCAATGTTGACCGTTGCACTACAAACCAGTGGCTTGGATCCATCCTTTGCGATCGGCGGCACATTGACTGCATCTGGATCAAATGCTCATCGTGGTACGGGCGAGCTATTTATTGCAGAGGCAGATGAATCTGATGGATCTTTTATTGCCTATCGCCCATTTGGCGCGATCATCACCAACATTGAGCACGACCATGTAGATTTCTTTGCTACGCCAGATGATGTCACTGCTGCTTTCGCGGCATTTATCGCCACAATTCCGAGCGATGGCTTTCTCGTGTACTGCTTTGATGATCCAGGTGCTCGCGCACTGGGTGCAAGCATCACAAGTTGTCGCACCATCTCCTACGGAACTGAGGCCGGTGCTGATTTAATCGTTGATCAGATTGAACTCCTACCCACTGCATCAAAGGCTCGTCTCGTAGTCAATGGCAAGGCGATCGGGGAGATGGCACTACAAGTTCCCGGTGCGCATAATGTCTTGAATGCGGCGGCAACTGTTGCAATCTGCCGGGCCCTTGAATTGCCACTTCCAGAATTTCTTACCGGTCTGCATGCCTTTCGTGGCGCAGCCCGTCGATTTGAATTAAAAGGTCAAGTACATGGCATTCGGGTAATTGATGATTACGGGCATCACCCAACAGAAATTTCAGTAACTCTTGATACTGCTCGCCGCTTTGCCGGCGATGGTCGAGTACTCACACTCTTTCAACCGCATCGCTACTCACGTACTCAAGCGTTTACGCCAGACTTTGCTGCCGCACTATCAAAAGCTGATTACTCAGTCTTATTGGAAATTTACAGTGCAAGTGAGGCGCCAATTCTTGGCGTGAGCGCTGCCAACATCGTCGATCAGATGAAGAGCGCAGAATTTCAGCCTAACTTTATCTCCGCAACTGAACGGATCGCCGAACTTGCTCAACCCGGTGATGTCATCGTGACGCTGGGGGCGGGAGATGTGAGTTCACTCGGCAGCGTCATCATTGACCTCTTGCAACAACGATTCCCCAATGCGTAAAACTCTCAAGTATCTATCTCTGATATTAATTCTGGCTGGTGCCTCATATCTATTAGGTTGGTCCTCACTGCTCACCGTTAAATCAGTCGAAGTTATTGGTGCACCGAATCAGAAGAGTATTTCTCAAGTAATTACATTCTCTGGAATTGCACCTGGTCAGAAATTAGCGCGCGTGGAACCACGAGTGGTGCAGACTCAAGTCATGAGCGCCAAGTGGATAGAGAGTGCATCCGTCTCTCGGAATTGGTTGAACGGCAAAGTGAGCATTGCAGTGAGAGCACGTCAAGCAATCTTTGCTTTTAACGGTCGCTATCTCGATGGCAGTGGCACGATCTTTGATTTGCCAGATGGTGTTTCAGCTGGATCGATCGGTCGCATTGATGCGCCAACATTGGAGTTAGCGCAGGTCGGCGAATTGGTTTATCAGGGACTCCCCATCGAGATGAAAAATCAACTCATTGGGATCTCCATCACTAGCCGATCACGGATCGATTTGACCATCAAAAATGGAAGCCAGAGAGTTCTCGTTCACTGGGGCGATAAGAGCCAGACATCGCTCAAAGTCCAAGTATTTCAACGTTTAATCGCATTGAAAGAGAATAAGAAAATCAGCGTTATGGATCTCATTGCACCAACTGCTCCAATTGTTAAATAGCTCGACAATCGCAAAAATTTGCAGAAGAAATAACGGTAATTCTTTTTCGTGTCGGTGTTTGATTCGTTACGCGTCCACCCATAGCGTCACCTCACATAGAAGATAGAACCTTAATTCTCGAGTTGAGGTTTATGGTTCTCAAAGGGGGACTCACACGTGGCATCACCGCATAATTATTTAGCAGTCATCAAAGTTGTTGGAGTTGGTGGCGGCGGTGTTAATGCAATCAATCGCATGATTGAAGCAGGACTCAAAGGTGTTGAGTTCATTGCAATCAATACCGATTCACAACAATTAATTATGAGTGATGCTCATGTGAAATTAGATATTGGTAGAAAATTAAC
>JBAXNY010000019.1:0-14604 GCA_037133535.1 Actinomycetes bacterium | reverse complement strand
ATTGATTACAGCTTGTGGTGGTTGTTCTGCAATTTTCTCTGCAATTTCAATTGCACAGCGCAATGGATCAGAAGCGATTTCAACAACCAGACCCATCTCCATTGCGGTATCTGCGGTAAATGATTCACCAGTTAAGAAAATTTTTGCGGCACGTTGATAACCGACTAATTGCGGGAAGAGATAACTTGATCCTGCTTCTGGAACTAAACCAAGTGAGACAAAGGGCATTGAGAAGTTTGCACCCGGTGAGGCCACAACAACATCGCAGTGCAGCAGCATGGTGGTGCCTACTCCGATGGCATTTCCACTCACTGCGGCAATGAGCGGTTTCGGAAAATTCAACATCGCCGATAGAAACTTGGCCACAGTGGAATCTTCACTAGTGGGCGGATCATCCATAAAGTCTCGGATGTCATTACCTGATGTGAAATTTCCTCCCGTACCAGTCAGTACGACTGCTCTAATTCCAAAATCACCCGCTGCATCATCGAGTGCGCGAGCCAATTCAGCGTACATCGAGCGTGTGAGTGCATTGAGTTTGTCGGGACGATTGAAAGAAATCTGCAGGAGAGTTCCTGAGCGATCGAGCAAGATTTCTTCCATAACTCACATCTTAGAGGAGTACATTGAGTAAGCAAGGCAAGACCCCAACGGAGAGAAGCAAGACCATGGATATCACGATTCAATTACGGGAGTTAACCCCCTTCGAACAATTAGTGCTGGATCGCCTCTGTGACGGAATGACAAACATAGCCATTGCGCGAGAGACCGCTCATACAGAAAAAGTTATCGAAAATACTGTCAGCCGAAGTGCAAAAGCATTTGGAATTAAATCAGATAGCGATACAAACATTCGGGTACTTCTAGCCCTTGCCTACCGCACTCATTACGGTGATAAGGCATTTGATAAATTGAATACGGATTGTCAGCACCATG
Source organism: Actinomycetes bacterium (assembly GCA_037133535.1). Classification (GTDB taxonomy): domain Bacteria; phylum Actinomycetota; class Actinomycetes; order Nanopelagicales; family Nanopelagicaceae; genus WLQV01. The sequence goes on along the minus strand of JBAXNY010000019.1, from coordinate 13,668 downwards.
CAGTTGGCGCAGAGGGTCAATCACTCTGCACTCGTCACAAGGAATAGTTTTCTGTGACGCCCCTCGCAGGGCTAACTCTCAGAAATTGACTATGCAACATCGATAGGTGCTACCTCTCGATAATTTCTACCTCGTTTATCCATGCCAGGCGTTCAATTGCCTTGTCCCTAGATGTAGGGATGTAATGGAGAGATAGGGAGAATATCGTGAAGCGACGGTCATTTGATCGAATCGTTAGTTATGTTGGAATGGGTCTTGGAGCATTTCTACTTGTAGCAGCCGCATTAATGAACTGGGGCTACACCTTTGCCGACAAATCAGTAACTGATCAATTAGCAAATCAGAAAATCTCATTTCCAGAAGCCAATACTCCGGGGCTGACTTCGCTACCTGAAGCAGACCGTGCAGTCATTGCACAATATGCCGGTATGCAATTAACAACTGGAAAACAGGCACAGGCTTACGCCGACCACTACATGGCCGTGCATATTCGCGGCATTGGTGGCGGCAAAACGTATTCGGAGATCAGCGGCATGGCAATGGCTGCAAGTGCAGCTGCCGCTAAAGCACCAGCAGATCCAGTGTTGGCTGCAGATGCTGCAAAGCTAATGGGCACTCGCACCACTCTCTTCATGGGAGAAACTCTTCGCGGGTTATTAGGTAATGCTTATGCATTCTGGCAGTTGGGACAGATTGCAAAGCTCTCAGCATTAGCCGCATTGATTGGCGGGCTACTGATGTTGGTTCTCTCCCTATTGGGTCTGAACCATCTGCGTCGCACTCCTGAGGATGCGACCATCTGAGCCCTCTCCTCTCCGTGAGGGTAAAGCGAAACGGCCCCTGAGTAATCAGGGGCCGTTTCGCTGTTTGGTAATACTTTTAACTTAAGAAATTATCGCTCAATCTTTCCAGAGATAAAATCTTCAGTCTTCACATGTGCCTGCTCATCGGTGTATTGCACCGGTGGTGTCTTCATGAAGTAACTAGAAGGTGAGAGCAGTGCGCCACCGATCTTGCGATCTAGGCCAATCTTTGCGCAACGAAGTGCATCGATGATGACGCCAGCAGAGTTTGGTGAATCCCATACCTCGAGCTTGTACTCCAAGTTCAATGGGACATCGCCGAATGCGCGACCTTCGAGGCGGACATAGGCCCACTTGCGATCATCGAGCCATGGAATGTAATCCGAAGGTCCGATGTGAACGTTCTTGGCGCCCATGTCGTGATCGAGCTGTGATGTCACAGAATTTGTCTTTGAAATCTTCTTGGACTCCAAGCGATCGCGCTCCAACATGTTCTTGAAGTCCATGTTGCCACCGACGTTGAGTTGGTAGGTGCGATCTAAGTGAACGCCGCGATCTTGGAATAACTTCGCCATGATGCGGTGCGTAATAGTCGCGCCAACTTGGCTCTTGATGTCATCGCCAACGATTGGCAGACCGGCCTTCTCAAATTTCGCAGCCCATTCTGGATCTGATGCGATGAAGACTGGGAGTGCGTTAACGAATGCACAACCTGCATCGATGGCACATTGTGCATAGAACTTCGCAGCTGCTTCAGAACCTACAGGTAGGTAGCAGATGAGAACATCGACTGCTTCATCCTTGAGAGCTTTGACGATATCAACTGGCGCAGCAGTGGATTCAGTAATGGTCTCTTTGTAGTAACGACCTAGTCCATCGAGAGTGTGTCCGCGTTGGACAACGACACCAGTCGTTGCAACGTCGGCAAATTTAATAGTGTTGTTCTCGCTGGCCCAGATCGCCTCTGCCATGTCGAGGCCGACCTTCTTAGCGTCGACATCGAATGCAGCAACGAACTTCACATTGTTGATGTGATAGCCGCCAACAACTGCGTGCATCAAGCCGGGGATCTCTTGATCGGTCTTGGCATCCTTGTAGTACGTAACTCCTTGAACGAGTGAGTTAGCGCAGTTGCCAACGCCGACGATGGCGACTCGAATGTCACCTTTACCTGTAGTGATGCTCACGTTATTTCCTCTCGGTCTTGATCATGTCTTCCAGCCAAGCAATTTCTCGCTCCGCTGATTCAAGTGAGTGACGACGCCACTCATCTAAATATTTATCTGTGCCGAGTTCGCGCTGCTCTAAATCACTTCGGAGAATCTCTGCCTTCTCACGGAGGCGGCGATGGCGTCCTTCTAGTATTCGCACCCGATTAGGGCGCGAAGTTGGGCCAAAGAATGCGAAGCGAACTTCAAAACCTTCATCCTCCCAAGTATCTGGACTGACTGTGTCGGTCAGAGTTGCAAATCGCTCTTCGCCCTTAGGTGCCAAGTGATAGACAATGCGTGAACGGCGCGAGCGCCCCGCTGGATTAACAACGTTCTCCTGAATCAGACCGTTCTCTAACATCCGACGAAGTTGGGGATAGAGAACAGAGAAGGAGAGCGCCCGAAATGGTCCGTAGATTGCGGTGAGGCGTTTGCGTAGTTCGTAGCCATGGAGCGGGTTCTGTGAGAGCAGGCCAAGGAGAGCAAACTCCAAGGACTCACTTCGAGAACGCATCGCGCCTGGCTCCTGTCTATCTCTCGCACCGTTACCGGCCCTGCTGAGGGGAAGTATATCGATTCGATATATCGAATCCGTAGTTAATCCGATATGAACCTGGGGTGCAAATTAACCCCTTCTCGGGCGTGGCGTACTCCTTAGTTGCCCCCGTCACAGTTCTACTCTCGTACCAACCCCCGCGTCCTTCCCTAGGGCTGCTCACAGCAGCTCCTGCCTCCGCGCGGAAACTAACCTAGGAAGGATCTTCATGTCCCTACTCTCATGGAAACTCCACGGCGACGGTAAGAGCGTCAAAGCTGGCGAAGTAGTTTCAACCGACGAGCGCCTGAGCTGGCCTCGCACTATCGGTGTCGGCGTGCAACACATCGCCGCAATGTTCGGTGCCACATTCTTGGTGCCGCTCATTACTGGATTCCCACCAACAACCACTCTGCTCTTCTCGGGAATCGGCACACTGCTATTCCTCGTGATCACAGGAAATAAAGTTCCGAGCTACTTGGGATCTTCATTTGCATTCCTTGGACCGATTGGTGCAGCAAAGGCAGCAGAAGCTGGCGGAATCGGCGGAGCACTCGGTGGCATCGTATTCACCGGTGTAGTTCTTGCCATTGTTGGCCTCATTGTTAAGCAGGCAGGTATCGGCTGGGTGAACTCACTCTTGCCACCTGTTGTCACTGGAACCATCGTCATGGTGATCGGTTTGAACTTGGCCGGCGCCGCAAAGAATAACTTCCAAGGCATCGTCGGTGGTCAAGTGGTACAACCACACGCGGCTCGCTTGGGCATTATTACTTTGGTTGCGATCGCACTCATTGCCGCACTAACAAGTGGCTTCATGAGCCGCATCAGTATCTTCTTGGGACTGGTCGTTGGTTATGCCATCGCTTGGTTCATGGGTGATGTTGATACCAAGGGAATTTCGGCAGCTAAGTGGATTGCCGCTCCAGCATTTACCTCACCATCATTCAAGGTAAGCACAATGATTCTCTTCTTGCCGGTAGTACTCGTCTTGATCGCTGAAAACGTAGGACACGTTAAGGCAGTTGCTGCGATGACTGGCAAAGATCTCGATAGCCAGATGGGCAATGCACTGATGGCAGATGGTGTTGCAACAACAATCGCAGGTCTTGGCGGCGGTTCTGGAACAACAACTTATGCTGAAAACATCGGTGTTATGGCTGCAACTCGCGTTTACTCCACTGCTGCTTATTGGGTAGCCGGAGTTGGCGCAATCATCTTGGGCTTCTCACCTAAGTTCGGTGCAGTTCTCAGCGCAACACCACTCGGTGTTCTCGGTGGCGTTAGCACAGCACTCTTTGGCATGATCGGCGTTCTCGGTGCTCGCATCTGGATCGAAGGTCGCGCGGACTTCTCTAACCCAATTAACTTGCTAGTAACGGCATCCGCTCTCGTTATCGGCATTGCTGATTACTCATGGACAAAGGGTAGTTACACATTTACTGGAATCGTAAACGCAACTCTGGTTGCAGTTATTGGTTACCAGGTACTCCATGCGCTAGCTAAGACCAAAAAATAAAGAGGTAGCTCACAAGCACTTCATCAGTAAAGAACGGGCGCGGCCATTACGGTTCGCGCCCGTTCTCTTTTCTCACAATCTCTGATCTCTAATCTGCCCAATTTCTGATTAGACTGGAGTTCTTATGGTTATTCCACATCGCATTTGGGAATATGTCGCGGCCGCGATGGTAATTATCTTGGCACCCGGTCCCAGCGTTCTCTTTGTTATTGCGCGCGCTGTTGCATGGGGTCGAAAGACTGCAGTATTTACTGTGCTCGGTAATGTCACCGGTGCATTCACACTCTCCGCACTTGTCGCAGTGGGCTTTGGTCCGATCTTGCAACGCTCAGAAATTATCTATAACGCAGTGCAATGGGCTGGTGGCCTCTACTTGGTTTACTTGGGAATCGATGCGATTCGCCAACGCAGAGATGATGCGCACGACATGACCAATCAAGGACCAATTCAACCAGGACGCCTGCGTTCACTTCGTGATGGTTTCTGGGTCGGTGCACTCAATCCCAAAGGTTTAGTTTTCTATGCCGCAGTCTTGCCGCAATTTATCGATCGCGATCGCGGCTCTGTTACTGCGCAACTTCTACTTCTCGGGGCGATCTTCTCACTCCTTGCGTTAATTTCAGATGGAAGTTGGGGGCTACTTGCCGGCACTGCACGCAATTGGTTGGCCACCGATGCCAAGCGCCTTGAGCGCTTACGTGCAACTGGTGGTGGTGTCATGATCACACTCGGAACACTGGTGATTGCAGCTGCGCTGCGCCACGCACTCTCCTAGTCCAACGCGTTCCCGAAGTTGTCGGGCGTTGCAGGCAGACTTAGCAATATGAAACGTCCAGAGAAACCAGCCCGCGAATTTATCTCACCATCAGATCTCACATTTGGATTATCAACCTGCCGCCGCTGTCTCTGGATTAAGTACTGGTACAAAATCACCGCACCGCTCTCCATGCCACTTGTCGGCACGCTCTCTCAATTACAAGAGGGTTCATTCCGTGGCATCTCTACGGCAGCGATCGATCCCTCACTTCGCCCTGGGACAGTGACTAGGTGGGGCGAGTGGGTTAAGAGCCGCATAATCGAGATTAATGGCGAGCAATCACGCTGGCGAATTTTAGGTAAGTACGATCTCATCGCCGACAATGAAGATGGCACCGTTGCCCTCATTGATTGCAAAGTCTCCGATAGCGAGCGAGATAGTGGTGCTTTCTACTCACCTCAATTAGAGGCCTATGCATTTGCACTAGAAAATCCTGCCGCTGGTAAAGCTGCTGAAGTTGCCTCTATGGGCTTGCTGATTTGGAAACCAGTCTCGGCCTTAGGAGAGGCTGCTAAACCTAATGACAGTACTGGCTTTGGCGTGCGACAGAGTTATGTTCCAGTGGAGCGCGATAGCGATGGCTTCCAAGTGAAAATCAAATCTGTGATTGAGCTACTCGAAGGTGAAATGCCTGGCTCTGGCGAAAATTGCGAACAATGTGCCTTTATTGAAAAGCGCGATAAAGCGCTCTCGGAGTAGCTCTACTCCTCTTCATCTTCTTTCTTCTTAGCCGAACGCGATGGCGCATAGTCATCGACATACTCTTGTCCTGACATCGCTTGAATCGTCGACATAATCTCATCGGTTGCTTGGCGCAGAAGTTGTAAGTCCGTTGAATCGCCAGTGAAATAGAGCGGCTTACCAAAGACCATCTTGACCGGCATCACCTTAGGAACCACGGTGCCTGTCGGTTGAATCTTCTCGGTATCAAACATGGCAACTGGAATTACTGGTGCGCCAGATTCAATTGCCAACCGAGCGATTCCGGTGCGACCTTTATAGAGGCGACCATCTGGTGAACGAGTTCCTTCGGGATAAATTCCAATACATGCACCACCGGCCAGAACTTGTAGACCGGTGATGAGTGCAGCTTCGCTACGACGACCACCGGAGCGATCTACGGGAACTTGGCCGAGAGCGTGAAAGGTAATTTTCTTTAAAAAGCCCTTTGCACCGGGGCTGGTGAAATATTCACTCTTGGCCAAGAAGGTAACTTTGCGTGGCACAACAAGTGGCATAAAAATAGAATCGCTAAATGAGAGATGGTTAGAGGCGATGATTACCGGACCAGTACTTGGCACATTGCGCAGACCCTTAACGCGCGGGCGAAAGAGAATCAGAAGGATCGGAGTAAGAAAGGCGCGAAGAGCTAGATAGGGAAGATTATTCACGCCTCACCTCTCGCGCTCTCGATGCTGACTTAAGAAAACCTGGAAGGCGTAATTTACCGCGAATGCCCTCCCCTGCGCACACTCTCATGAGAGTATTTCAGCGTGATGCATCTCCCAGAATCAGATGGAGGTGCGACAAGCCCCACACGGACGGCAATTCTCCTGATTCACAGCGCCGCGCAGATCTCGGAATTTCTCAGTGAATCCCTCTCGGCGAATTTCGCTCTCTCTGAAATCTCGCTGCCGGCAAAATTTGATGAATCAGAAATCTTAAATTGTGAAAATGAACTCCGTAGATTGCGCGATGGCGGGCTTGAAGTTTTTCTCTTTGGCGTTAACGATGGCGCACTTGTGGCGTTGCAACTTGCCCAGCTTTATGGCGATGAGATCTCTGGATTAATTATTCACTCCTTCAAATGGCACGGACCGCGCAAGTTGCTCAAGAAAATCCAGAGCGATCTCTATCTGATTGACCAACCTCTGATGACTATTAACTCCGAGGATTTCTCTGATGAAATTTCCGCGCCAACAATTAGAGAAGTCACCATGCTCAATGACTCGATTGATCTGGCTCTGGCCGAGCAAGTTCATGCATTTATGAATGAGGTGCGGGCTGGAATTTGGGCAGATGATGAGCGCGATCTCATCGATGCCGAATTTGATTCCATAGTTGCCGGACTCAGCCTTGATCAATCCACTCCTACAAATTATCTGGACTCACTCGATAGGCAACTTGATGAGGAGGGTTTCCAACAACCCAATCCCGCTCTAGTGCGCACATCAGATCCGGTTAAACGCAATGCGCTAATTGCGATGGTCATCGGACCCATCTATGCCCTCGCGGTCACCGTCACTGGATTCAATCCATTTGGAATCGAACCATGGCCTGGCATTCTTATGGCCGTTGGCGGCGTTGCAACATTTCTCTATCGCTGGCAAGGACTAAGCCATGATGACGATGGTGCCATTCTCTAACTTTTCATAATAGGCTCGCTCTCATGAGCAGAGAATTTAATTGGGGAATTATCAGTACCGGTGGCATTGCACAGCAATTTGCCAAGGATCTTACTTTTCTAGGCAACCATAAGGTCGGCGCAGTTGGTTCGCGCACTAAAGAATCAGCCGAGAAATTTGCTGCCACATTCGGTGGTACTGCTTATGGCAGCTACGAAGAACTAGTGAATGACAAGAACATTGATGGTGTTTATGTTGCGACACCGCATCCCTATCACGTACGCGATGCCCTGCTTGCTCTTAATGCGGGCAAACCGGTGCTCTGTGAAAAACCATTTGCTATTAGCGCTGCTGAAGCAAAATCCATGGTCGATGCCGCCAAGAAGAGCAATGTGCTCCTGATGGAGGCAATGTGGACTCGTTTCTTGCCGCACATCGCAAAGATTCGCAGCATCATCGCATCTGGTGCCATCGGAACAGTTCATACCGTTGAAGCTAGCCACTGCCAAAATCTTTATACCCGACCAAATCCACGCTTCACCGAACCAAACCTTGGCGGCGGAGCGCTCATGGACTTAGGTATTTACCCAGTTTCATTTGCGCATCTCATTCTCGGTGTGCCGAATAAAATTACAGCTAAGGCTGTTCTTACCGATAAGAAAGTTGATGCACAGACCAGCATGATCTTTCAATATGCATCGGGTGCACAAGCGGTCTTGAATTGCAGCATCATGAATCAATCACCCTGCAAGGCAACCATTAGCGGCGACAAGGGTTACATCGAAATCGATGGCTCCTTCTATGCGCCTAATGCCTTCCGCACTAAAATTAATAATGAGTTCACCGAATATGCAAAGGACTACGAAGGTCATGGTTTGCGCGAGCAAGCACGTGAATTCGAACGATGCATCGGTGCGGGCCTTAAAGAGAGCCCACTACTCACACCGGCAGAGACAATTACCGTTATGGAATCGATGGATGAAATCCGTCGCCAAATCGGTTTGGAATTTCCTCAAGTAATTTAACTCTTACTTCTGACGAGCTAAGTCAGATGCTCCGACTAAACCTGCTTGATTGCCTAGGGTTGCCGCGACGATTTGCGTCTCTGGGTGCTTTCCTCGAAAAGGTAATTTGCGAAGTGCCATCTCGCGAGCTGGTGCGAGCAACAACTCCCCTGCCGCAATTGCACCACCACTAATAACAACTACCGCAGGATTGAGAATCATTGCTAACGAAGAAATTCCAGCGCCAAGCCACTGACCAGTTGTATTGAGTGCCGCAAGTGCAACGCTATCGCCGGCTTGTGCGGCTTGGGTAATGTGACTTCCGGTTAGGCCATGAACAGTGCCATCACCGCGCGCTAGGAGATTTCGCGCTAAGTCAGGGGATGCGCTAATTGCTTCACGTGCATGGCGCAACATTGCAGTACCTGATGCATATTGTTCGAAGCAACCACGAGCACCACATCCGCAGAGATGGCCCTCAGGAACTACCCGCATGTGACCGATCTCCGCTGCAACACCATAAGCGCCACGATAGATCTGACCATTGAGTAAAAATCCGCCGCCAATACCAGTGCCAACAATGATAAGAAGTAAATTTCCTTCACCATTTCCTGCACCAAATCGCGCTTCGCCCCATGCGGCAGCATTTGCATCATTTTCTAAAACCACCGGCAAACCAATGAGATTAGTTAATTGATCACCCAGTGGTGCGCCATTCCAATCAGCGATGTTGGGCGTTGCCAACATCGTGCGGCGATCTGAGGAGACCAATCCGGCGGCAGAAATTCCTACGCTCTCAGCTGGATACTTTGCAAGAAGTTGATGCGCGACATCAACGATTGTTTGGGTAAGTGCGCTGCCACCTTCGCGCGGTGTTTCTAAGCGCAGAGTTTCAAGAATTTTTCCCGATTCATCGACAACGCCGCCGAGAACTTTCGTTCCACCAACATCGATGCCGATCGAGAGTGTCATTTTCTATTGTAAGTTTTCTAGTGTTAATTTTCTAGTTTTAATCTTCGAGGAAAGTTTTTAACTCTGATAGCGCTTGATCAATAGTTGCCTTCTCTGCCTTCTGACGCATCATCGCCGGAACTGGCATGGAAAGGGCAACTTCTAATTCATAACTCAATTCAGTGGTATCTGCATCGATTGCTTTAATGGAATATTTACCAGCCATGTCGGTGAGTAGATCGGCATCGTTGAAAGTAAAAGAAATCTCACCTGGGGCGGCGCTGAAGTCGTAATCCAAAGTGACGCGATCTTTCATTACACCGGCATCGATCTTCATGAATACTGTGGCAGGGCGTCCTTCGCTATCGCTGCTTTTGACACTCGCCTCTTTAATCGCCTTCGACCATGTGGGGTAATTGGCGACATCGGCAAGGGCGGCGAATACTGCATCTGCTGCAGCGTCGATTGTTACTGTACTGCGTGATTTATCGCTCATAGCGCGAAAGGCTACCGCGAAAAAAGGTTGCGGGAGCATCTCCCCTTCTTGGCGCGGGGGCACTAGCGTTGCGCCATGAACGAAATAACGATTCCCGCCATAGTCGCAGACCCCTCAACTGGAAATCTCACAAATCTTGTTGCCGAGCGCGCACTGCTCGAACCAAGTCGCATCATGCTCTCGCGACCATTGGGTGAAGGTTGGCAGCCCGTTACTGCACAGGAATTTGATGCAGAAGTTCGCGCGACAGCTAAAGGTTTAGTCGCTGCTGGAATTGAAGTTGGTGATCGCGTTGGAATCATGGCGCGCACTCGTTACGAGTGGACGATTCTTGATTTTGCGATTTGGTATGCCGGTGGCTGCGTTGTTCCGATTTACGAAACTTCATCTGCTGAGCAAGTTGAGTGGATTTTGAGCGATTCTGGCGCTGTAGCGCTGATCGTGGAAACTCCTGCACATAAAGATTTAGTAACTCCTATTGCACCAAAGGCAGTTCGCAATCTCTGGGTAATGACAGATGGTGTTCTCGATACATTGGCGAAGGCAGGAGTTGGAATATCTGACACTGTTATTGACCAACGTCGCAGCGAGCTTCTACCTAAAACTTTGGCAACTCTTATTTACACATCCGGCACAACCGGCAAGCCAAAAGGCGTTTCAATTACTCACGGCAATTTCCTCTCCGAGTGCGGCAATGTTGTACAAGGTGCGAGTGATCTCTTTCTCAAAGAGGGCGGATCTACTCTCCTCTTCTTGCCAGTTGCTCACGTCTTTGGCCGTATGGTGCAGATCGGTTCGATCACAGCTGGACTTCACCTGGCTCATTGCAGCGATCCAGTTGGTCGCTTGCCCTTCGATTTAGCATCCTTCAAGCCAACCTTCGTTCTTGCCGTTCCTCGCATCTTCGAAAAGATTTACAACGGTGCTGAAGCGCGCGCAGAAGCTGCCGGTAAAGGAAAAATATTTCATGCTGCTGCAGAAACAGCGATCGCGTATAGCAAAGCCATGGATCGTCGGGGTTTTAATCCGCTCCTTAGCCTTAAACATGCACTCTTCGACAAATTGGTTTTTTCAAAAATTCGAGCAGGCATGGGTGGAAATGTGGAAGCGGCGATCTCAGGTGGTGCACCATTAGGTGAGCGACTCGGCCACTTCTATCGCGGCGCTGGAATTCGCGTTCTTGAAGGTTATGGATTAACCGAAACAACTGCAGGTGCAACGCTTAATCTCTCTTCTGCGCAGAAAGTTGGTTCAGTTGGTCGCCCGATTCCCGGAACATCAATCAAAATTGCTGACGATGGTGAAGTTTTAATTCGCGGACCAATCGTGATGCAGGGTTATTGGCAGAACGATGCCGCTAATGCGGAGGTATTTACCGAAGATCGCTGGTTTAGATCAGGAGATCTTGGCCGCATCGATGAAGAGGGTTACCTCTACATTGTTGGTCGCAAGAAGGAATTGATCGTTACATCTGGTGGAAAGAATGTGGCACCAGCTGTTCTGGAAGATCGCCTTCGTGCTCACCCACTCGTAAGTCAGTGCATGGTGGTTGGCGACAACAAGCCTTACATCGCAGCACTTATTACCGTTGATCAAGATGCACTCAAAGCATGGATTACTGCCAATAAGAAGGATGGCGCCACGCTAGCTAGTTTGATTAACGACCCTGCGCTCAATTCGGTAATACAGACTGCAGTTGATGAAGCAAACAAGGCAGTGAGCCGTGCCGAATCGATTCGCAAATTTACAATCTTGCCAGAGGATTTCAGCATCGCTGGTGGTCAGATGACTGCGAAGTTATCGATCAAGCGCCACGTGATTGCAACTCAATATGCAAAAGAGATTGCAGCCCTCTACGAGTAACTTTTAGAACGGAAGGAGTCGTGACGTGTCCCAACAGGTACGTCAGGAAATCGCACGAGATCTCCATGATGGCTTTGCCCAGGAGCTAACTCTGATCGGTTACGAAGTCGACAGCCTTATCGCGACTAATACCGATGTCGATCTTCGTGCTGATTTACGCCAACTTCGCTTCCAGATTTCTTCGCTGATTGATCACACACGCCAAGAGCTCTTCTTGCTCCACAGAGTCTCCTCTGAACCACTTGAAGCGCGCATTGCGGCCCTCATAGAAGAATTCAAATTTCCGTTTCAGCCATCACTCTCTATAGATACCTCGCTGCTTGCTGATGGAACTCAAGAAGAACTCTTTGCCATTCTTCGTGAACTGCTGACAAATTTGTATAAGCATGGCAATCCAACCCAGCTAGCTATTGCACTTGAGCCAACCACGACAGGTTGGCAGTTAACTTTCGCTACAGATGGAAGTGAAGAAATGTCAATCAAACCTGGTCACTTCGGCTTCATTGGAATCCAGGAGCGGTGCGCCAAACTCAACGCAGAATTCAATCAAGAGATGCAAGATGGCCTGCTCTTCACCTTCATTACGAAAGTCAATAAATGACTTCTGTACTATTGATCGATGACCACGCTGCAATTCGCGCTGGGGTGAGAGCAGCACTTACTAACGCAGGCTTTGAAGTAGTAGGCGAAGCAGCCACTAAAGCCGAAGGCCTGGCACAAGTGGCTCATAAGAATCCGCGAAGTGTCATTCTTGATCTCTCATTGCCAGATGGCAGCGGCCTCGAACTCATCACTTGGCTGCGAAAGAATTCTGAGAAGATTGCAATCGTTGTTCTTACAATGCTGGATAACCCCGACCAATTACGAGCGGTTATGAGATCTGGCGCAAGTGCACTGGTCCTTAAGAGTCAACCCATGGATGATGTCGTAGCTGCGCTCAAGCACGCGATTGAATTACCACTTCATTTCACTGCGGCCAATGTGCCAAGAATTCTGGAAACCCCGCACTCTGAAACTGGGCTCTCTCCTCGCGAATTACAAGTACTTGCTGAGCTACCAACTGGGCTTACTGCTGGTGAAATCGGCGAAAAGATTTTCATCACTGAAGCAACAGTGAAGACTCACATCTCGGCTATCTATCGCAAGCTCGCCGTTGCAAAACGGAGCGAAGCGGTAGCCAAAGCGATCAAACTCGGTTTACTTCAATAGCGCGTTAAAAGCTCCTGCCCAATACTTCCACTGCCACTGCGCAACCATCCAACTTCGTCCTGCTTTGCCCATTGCGGTTGCTGCATCAGGATTGCGCAAGAGTGCGATGGCGGCGCGCGAAATCTGCCCCACATCATTGCCATCTACGACGAGACCAGTAATGCCATCTTGTACTGCATCAGGTGCGCCACCTGAATTTCCAGCAATTACTGGCAGGCCACACGCACTCGCCTCAAGGTAAACAATTCCGAGTCCTTCAACTTCTAATCCAGCAAGGCGAGAACGCGATGGCATCGCAAAGAGATCGCCGCAGAGAAAATAGGAAGGAAGCTCTTGATAGTGAATACGCCCGACAAACGTCACTGCATCTTCTACCTGCATGGAACGGGCAATCTTTTCTAACTTACTTCGATACGGCCCTTCCCCCACCAACAAGAGATGGACATTAGGAACTGATGCGCGAATTTCTGGTAGCGCTGAAATCAAACGATCCTGCCCTTTGCGATGGACTAATCGCCCCACACTCACAATGACTTGCTTATTCTCTAAACCTAAAGAGCTACGCAATTTCCTTGAGACTTTCTTCGGTGAGAAGTGATCAACGTCGATTCCTGGCGCAATGTGAATCTGCTTCCTCTTTGCATCCTCACTCAATCCCTGTGCAATTGCGCGCGCAGTAAAGTCGCCAAGATGGGTGAGATGATCGACGCTATTTCCGATCAAACGAATCGCTAAATTAAATGGGGCAATCTTTGCCCACCACACTTCATGACCATGAGTCAGTGCCACAATGTTTGTGGCACCTGCACGACGCATTGCCGGAGCCATTACTGCTAATGGCGCTGCAGCTCCAAAGATCACATTTACCGCACGCTCGCTCTGCACCAACTCTTTTGCTCGTGCACTTACTCGCGG
>JBAXNY010000018.1:0-14612 GCA_037133535.1 Actinomycetes bacterium | reverse complement strand
CCCGTTAGGTCGGTCTTCAATTTCACCGTTCACTCCTCTGAAATGTTCTGTCAATCTGCAACGTGCATGTCTATAGTAGTGCGAGTGAGTAGCGGTGCAAAGCCCCAATTAAATCGATTATTTACATGGGCGAACAAGTGAGCCTTAGCAAGATTAGTGAACGCAATCACAATCTCATGCGCATGCAAGCGCTCTGGGGTGGCGCGGCAAATGGCGCTTGGGGCATCTTCGCAATTCCCTATCTCTTACGTCTTGATGCATCAATTACATTAATCAGTATTTACGTTGCACTTACATCACTAGGCCCACTGATCATTGGCCCAATTGCAATTGCACATCTGCGAAGTTCAGATCGACAACGCAATTGGATGTTGGTGTGTGGTGTTATCTCGCGCATCTTCTTCTTTATGCCAACCGTTGCTCTGCTCTTTGATCACAACCGTGCCGAAATTGCGACCGCTATGTTCTGTATCGGTGCAATGCCCACTATTGTCTTTGGCGCGCTCTGGTCGCCAATTCCTGGAATAGTTGTAGAGCTCGAGCATCAACCGAGAATTATTAATGCACGTACTCGTATTGCCAATGGTGGGGCCCTTCTAGCTAATGCCATAGTCGGTGTGGGAATGATTTTTCTTCCCTTCCCCTATAACTATTTAGCGGTCTTCTTCTTCTCGGGCACTATTGGTTTTGGCGAAATATTTGTGATTTCAAAGGTCGTGCTTCCAGACCGCACTCAATTGCATACTGAAACATTTAAAGAGAACTTTGATATAAAGAAAATCCTCAGTGAGCGGCAGTTCATTACTTTCATGATCGGCATCTGTCTGATTGTTACCGCCTCCTCAATTGCAGGACCTTTGCAATCTGTGTATTTCATCAATGAGAAGGGACTCTCGGATCGCTGGATGGGCGTCTGGGCAATGGTGCTCTCACTCGGTGCCGTAGTTGGTTCGTTGATGTGGAAGAGAGTGCAAGCGAAAATTGGAAGTTATGCCATCTTGGCATGGACTGTGCCAATTTCAGCAGGCTATTTTCTCTTCATTGTTATTTCTCCAAATAAAGAATTCATTCTTATCGCGACACTCTTTGCCGGTTGGATGAATGCCGGAACAGATGTTGGCACCTGGCTTGGTCTTTATCGTTTTGGTAGCGAAGAGCGGCGATCAATGTTGATCAATATTTATATTGGTGTTGCGCTCGGTATTCCATTTGTTGCAGCCTTTTTCATTCCAGCAATCACCGATAGGTTCACACTGACGGAAATCTTTGTGGTTTCCTTCGTAATTAGATTCTTCGCAGGTCTTTATTTCAGGATCCCACGCGTTTATGATCTCCTTAAGGACGAAGTGCCAACAAAGGAATCGAGCAAATAGGTGACACAGACATATTCCAAAGATGCGCTAGCTGGACGAATTGTTGTTGTCACGGGTGGTGGGCGTGGAATTGGTAGTGGGATTTCAAAAGTTGTTGCTTCTGCCGGTGGCGAAGTTGTCATTATTTATCCCACAGATGGCGAAAGAGTTCATGCCGATAAAGTAATTGCAGAGATTGAGAGCAAGGGCGGTAAGGCCAGCGCATACAAGTGCGATGTTGGCGTGCAGAGTGAATGCTCCAGTGTTATTGCCCAAATTGTTAAAGATAAAGGACGCGTTGATGCGTTAGTAAATAATGCGGGAATTTGTGACTTCACTGAATTTGAAAATATCACGCCAGAGATTTGGGCTCGCCACATCGCCGTAAATCTCTCTGGTCCATTCTTTCTCTCTCAAGCAGTTGTGAAAGATATGAAGCCACGCAAGAAGGGTGCGATTGTAAACATCAGCACCGTTTCTGCCTATCGTGGTGGCGATCGCCAAGTGCATTACATCTCCAGCAAGGGTGGTTTGAGTTCACTCACCACGTCTCTTGCTCATGAAATTTCTTCGACCGGAGTGCGCGTAAATGCGATTCTCTGTGGTGGCGTTGCAACCGACATCAACATTAAGCAATTCGAGGATCGCGAAAAAGCTACCGGTAAGCCATTTCAGGAACGCCCTGGAGTTCGCTCACTTGGTAAGCCAGAAGATCTTGGCAGTGCAGTGGTATTTCTTATTTCAGATGCAAGTGAATGGGTAACAGGATCATTGGTGGCCGTAGATGGCGGCGCCTTAATCAGCTAGCAAGGGGATGCAATGAAGATCGCAGATATAAAGGTATATCTCACTGGGCCTTATAAAAAAGGTGAACCACCAGTTCAGCACTATCGCATCAATCCAAGCTGGCTCTCGCGTACCGAGATTGCTAACCCAATGTCGATCCACCCAGAGTTTCGCCCACGTCGCGAAATGTGGCTCGGTATGGGTGGGCGCACCATCGTTCAAGTGATCGCCGAAGATGGAAGTTACGGTCTTGGTGAGAGCGCCGGCGGTCGCGCTTCAGCTGAAATTATCGCCCAGCATTTTAAGAAACTTCTTATCGGTCGCGAAGTACATGAAGTAGAACGCAACTGGGACATCATGTGGCGCGCATCAATGCCATACGGTCGCAAAGGATCACCAGTAATGGCGATCTCTGCAGTTGATTATGCGCTCTGGGATCTCTTAGCCAAGACTCGCAAAGAGCCACTCTATGTTTCACTTGGTGGCGCTGCGAAAGATACAGTCCAGTGCTATCTCACTGGTAACAATATTGAAGAGACAAAAGATCACGGCTTCATGGGACACAAGCTTGCAATGCCTTACGGACCAGCATCAGGTCGCAAGGGCATGAATGGCAACGTTGAACTGGTTAAACAGACTCGCGAGATGATCGGCTGGGATGTCGAAATTATGCTCGATTGCTACATGGCATGGGATGTTGAGTACACCATCCGCATGGCCGCACTTCTTGAGCCATACCGTTTGAAGTGGATTGAAGAAGTATTGCCACCAGATGATTACGAGGGTTACAGCATTCTTAATAAGAAGATTGCATCAACTGCAATCGCAACTGGCGAGCATGAGTACTCTCGCTTTGGTTTCCAACAACTCCTCGATGTACGTGGCTGCGAAATTCTGCAACCAGATGTGCAATGGTGTGGTGGCTTAACCGAGACAAAGAAGATCTGCGCACTTGCATCGACAAAGGCAATTCCAGTGATTCCTCACGGTGGCGGACTTCGTCCATGGGATCTTGCTTTGATCTTTGCTGAAGTAGGTATTCCTTACGCGGAGTACTTCATCTTTGGTGAATTCAATCAGCCAAATCCAGATCCAATCTTTACTGGCATTCACTTCCCAGTTGATGGTTGGTTTACTCCACCACCAGGAATTGGCGCTGGCATTGATTTCACACCAGATGCACATGACTATCTCTACGAAATTACGGGAGAGTTACCTAAGAACTAATTAACTAGGGTGTTCTAGCGAGCGGTCTTGATTTTGCCTGTGGTGTAACGAAACTTCTGTGTGAGGTTTGATGTTGCTTCTGCAAGTAATTTCAAGACCTTTTCGCGTCGCTCTTGTGAAGCTGGCTCACCTGGCATAGAGACGCTAATTGCGCCAAGGGTCTGGTTCTGTAAATCTTTAATAGGCATGGCGTAGCAGAAGACGCCTTTGGAATATTCTTCGCGATCTTCGGCGTAACCCTTTACGCGAATTTCTTGTAAATTCTCATGAAGTCCATCAAGGGTTGTAATCGTTCTTGGTGTGAATTGCTCAAAGTGGGTTTCAGAGAAGCGGGCTTCAACTTCATCTTTGGGATAAGTCGAAAGAATCGCTTTACCAAGACCAGTTGCATACGAAGGTAACCGAGTACCGACTTTAGATTCCAACTTAATATCTTTGCGGAATTGCATCTTGCTGAGATAAACAACTTCTGTGCCATCGAGCATTGCCAATTGAACGCTCTCACTGAGTTCTTCGCCAACCCATTTCATTGTTGGGCGAGCAAATTGAATCAGTTCGGAGCTGCGCGCCGCCGCTTGGCCGATTTCAAAAACTTTGATACCTAAGCTGTAGCGAGTTCCTTGAATTTGTAGGTAGTGCTCTTCACTCATCGAGTGCAGAAGTTCGTGGGTACTGCTTTTTGGAATGCTGAGGATCTTGCTTACTTCAGAAATTGTTAGACCTAGGGGATGATCACGCAACAGAGTAAGAATCTGCATAACGCGTGTTGCAGATTTAACTTCACTCATGAGGGGCTTCTCCATCATTTCTGTAAGGGGAGTCCGAAAGTTACCCGAATTCTGGCAATTTCATAAGGGCGGACTAAGGATTTACTGCGCTGTAGCCCCCTGCTAGCCTTAAAAAAAGTCGGCAGGAGAAATAAATGATCCGCATTTCTGAACTCTCGGTCGGCCGTCGCACTGGCCAACTCGTGACTGGCGAAAGCCGACCCGCCCTCTCTTGGCGATTTGAGTCAGACATAGCGAGTGCGTTGCAAGAAAGTTATGAGATCGAAATTGCGAGTGACTCTCAATTTACTTTAAACAAAATTATCAGTGGTGAAGTTCATGGCGCTTCACAGATTCAACAGCCATGGATTGGGCTTTCATTGCGCAGTCGTGAAGTGCGCTTCGTGCGAGTACGAATCAAAGTTGCAGGCTCTTGGTCGCCTTGGTCGGAATCAGTAAGAGTTGAAGCCGGGCTTTTAAATAACTTGGAGTGGTCGGCGGTTCCGGTAACTGATCCACTCGATCTTGGCGATAAGAAACTTCCTGCGCCACTGCTCTTGCGTAAAGAGTTTGAAATTGCCTCTGATATTTCACTTGCTCGCCTCTACGCCACAGGTTTTGGCATCTTTGAAATTTCTATAAACGGCAAGAAAGTTTCCGATGATCTATTTGCGCCAGGGTGGACTAGTTATAACAACCGTCTGCAATCGGTTACATACGATGTAAAGAATTTACTCAAACCTGGCAAGAATGTTATTACTGCAGAGTTAGCCGATGGTTGGTATCGCGGGCAATTTACTTGGTGGCTTTGGCGCAATGTTTTTGGCACTCGACTTGGGCTTATGGCACAACTCGAAGTCAGCGATAAGACTGGAGGGCGAGATACCATTGCAACAGATTCGACCTGGAAAGTTTCCACTGGTGAAATTATTTCGGCAGACTTTTATGAAGGATGCTCGGTCGATCTACGTAAAGCGCATACGGGTTGGGAAGAAGTTGGGTTTGCCGATTCCACCTGGCGCGATGTAGAAGTACTTCGGATACCTAAAGCCCAAATCGTGCCTTTTGCTGCGCCAAGTGTGCGGGTAGTGCAGAAAGTAAAACCGGTAAGCCAGGCGCCTAATAAAGCTAATTCGACAATTTATGATTTCGGGCAAAACTTGACTGGTGTTGTAAGAGTAAAGATGCAAGGCAAAGCAGGCGATAAAGTCACAATTACTCAAGCTGAAGTGCTCAAGAATGGCCAGTTACATCGCCACATCTTGCGCTTTGCTAAAGCCATTGATGAGTTTATTCTCGCCGACGATAAAGAAGTTGAATTAACTCCACGCTTTACCTTCCATGGTTACCGCTTTGCCGAAATTGAGACAGATGCAAAAATTCTTAGCGTTGAAACTCTGGTTATTCATACTGATTTAGTAAAGACCTCGAACTTTGAATGCTCCAACACAAAAGTAAATAAACTCCATGAAAACATCACTTGGTCACAACGTGCCAACTTCATTTCTGTGCCGACCGATTGCCCACAACGAGATGAGCGTTTGGGCTGGACCGGCGATATTCAAGCATTTGGACCAACTGCAAATACCCTCTATGACAGCGAGAGCTTTCTTGCCAATTGGTTAGTTGATTTAGCCCACGATCAATATGAAGATGGTGCGATTCCCCATGTGATTCCGGATATTTTGACGCAAGGTGAACCGACTTCTAATCATGGTGCACTTATGCATGGTGCTGGAAAGACTATGGATGGCGCTGCAGGTCGCGCGGGTTGGGCAGATGCAGCAACCATTGTTCCACTTGCACTCCTTGAAGCCTACGGAGATGTAGAAACCATTCGTGTGCAATATCCATCAATGCGAGCCTGGGTTAATCACTTGGAATCCAGACTTACAACAGAAAATATCCTGAAAGATGGCGAATTTCAATTTGGTGATTGGCTCGATCCTGATGCACCTGCGAGCAATCCTGCTGCAGCAAAGTGCGATAAAGATTTAGTCGCTAACTCCTTTGCTGCATACAGCGCGCTCTTGCTCTCACAGTTTGCGACACTACTTGGCCGAAAAGATGAGCAAGTGCGCTACTTCGATTTATACCAAGCAATTAGAACTGCAACATGGAAGAAGTGGCAGAGTGATTTCACCAAGACTTACACTGGCTGTGCAATAGCAATTAAGTTGGAGATTGCACCAAGTGAGAAGATTGCAGAGATTGGCGCAGCACTGGCTGGACTTATTAAAGAGTACAAAGGAAAGATTTCTTCGGGATTCCTAGGTACGGCAATTATCATGCCTGCGTTAAGCATGGTCGGTCAGAATGAGGTGGCTTACGACTTGCTACTCAATGAAGAGATCCCGGGCTGGCTCTATCAAATCAACCAAGGCGCAACATCAATGTGGGAAAGGTGGGATGGCATTCGCCCCGACGGCTCAATGCCCGATGGAAATCTCGACGATGCCGCGACATCGATGCTCTCCTTTAATCACTATGCCTATGGCGCAGTTGCGGCATGGTTGTATCGCGATGTTGCAGGCATCGCACCAGATGTGAGAGAGCCTGGTTACGCAAAGATTATTTTCCAGCCGCGGCCAGATTCGCGAATCTCATGGGCGAAGGCAGATGTAGATACTCGCTACGGCAAAGCTGGGATTTCGTGGAGAGAAGTGGGCGATAAACATTTAGCGGAAATTGAGATTCCCGCTGGTGCGCGCGCTACTTTTATCTTCCGCGATGGCAAGAGCAAAGAGTTCGGTTCCGGCAGATACGAAGTTAATTTCTAAGAGGGAGTAACCATGGAGCGCAGAGCATTCTTCATTCATATCTATCCAGGTAAAGAGGCAGAGTACGACAAGCGCCATGACGAGATCTGGCCCGAGATGGAGCGCGCACTCGCCACATCTGGCTTTACCAATTACTCACTCTTTCGCTCCGGCACGATGATCCTTGGTTATGTCGAGTGCGTTCCTAACATCGCTGAAGCTGGCGCCCAAATGGGCAAGACCGATGTTTCAGCAAAATGGAATGAGTACATGAAAGATGTCATCGACATTGAAAAGACTCAAGCTGCGCCAGTGCTAGAAGAGGTATGGCACCTCAATGAATCTCGCTAATAGGGTAAAACGTTAATTAGCCATCTCTGGACTTAACTTGGCAAAGCGCTCACCCATTCGTTGATAGCCAGCATCGTTGGGATGCAATCTATCTGGAAGATCTGCGACATCTGCTTCGTTAAATAACTTCAAGCCATCGAGGTAGGAAAGATTGGCATCCTTGCGATTGGCAATGCCTTCTTGAAGGATGACGCGAATTCGCTTGAGATTTAACGCACCGGCAGATGTTTCAGGAGTGCGCGCTTCTGATGTTAGGCCACTTTCGCGAAGCAGTGTTGGTCCAGTGACATCTTCATGGAATGGGCACCAGATCGGGGAAATAATTTTGATCGGTGTTGTGGGGTGTGCAGTGCGAATAATGTCGAGGAAGTTATGAAATGCAGGAACAAATGCGCGCTCGCGCATTGCATCGGCATTGACCACATTGATACCGAGTTTCAAAGTAATGAAATCTGCTGGCAATTGCGCAATAGTGCGCGCAACGAAGCCATCAAGAAAACATTGTCCAGCCAAACCTAAGTTGTAGAGATCGAGATTGAGTCGATGGCTGGCATTGACTGCCCAGATACTCGATGGCGTGAGAGTTTCACCAGATTGGCTAATTGAACTTCCGTAGTGAATCCACTTCTTCTTAGTGAGTGGAGTGGGCGGCAAAATATCTGCATCGGCTGAGATGCTTTCTATTGCAGAGCTTGATGATGCGGGTAGCCAGATTTCAATATCTTTCTCACCGGCGGGAAGATTGCTAAATACCAAGTGATCGACGGCGCCCTCTTTGATTTCTTCGGCACCTACATTGGGGCTATTGAGCACAATCTGAATAAAGTTTCCGCCGTTAATTCCTTGTTTCTGATGGAATTCACCGTTGATGCGCATCTCATAATGTGATGGTTGGGGCTCGCCATGAAGACCGACAACGAAGATTCGCGTCATGAGAACTTTCATCTCAACTTTTGTTGCACTACTGCGAAAACGAAGTCGCACACCAGAGCCCATCTGCGCCATTCGCAAAATTCCTACATCTGACATTTGTGCGCGAGTCCATCGCGGCAATCGCACTGGTGTGTATCGCCCGGCTTTATCGAGATCGTGATCGAGTGCGCCGCGGACTTCAATGACATCGTTCGGAAATGTGAATGTATGTGACATGAAAGAGATAGTAGAGCCATTGCTCAAAAGTGGGAAGGTGCGATAGCGTAAAAGCACGCTTCAAATTCAGGCGCGAGAGTGAACTAAGGAGAGCCTTCGATGGTACAGAGAATTTGTTGGACACTGCGGGTAAAGCCAGAACGCATCAATGATTATCGTGAATCACATGCGACGATTCCGGATTACTACCGCCAAGCTCTCAGTGATGCAGATTGGCGCAACTATTCGATTTACATGATGCCAGATGGCTTAATCATTGGTTATTTAGAAACTGATGATTGGGATAAGGCCCGCCAAATTATGTCCGCGCGAAAAGATGTGCACGAGCGTTACTCCGCCGAAATTGGCGACAAAATGAAGGATGCCTTTATCTGGGGACCCGAAGGTCCACCAACTGCGTGGCACATGATGCACCCATGCGAGGAGCTCGTCTTTCGCCTCGACTAGTACTCGTTCCGCGGGTTCGGGTCTCACTAATTGGAATACCGATTAGTAGGGTCCGCTATCCCGATTTTTCACCTATTAGTAACGAAAATTTATCAAAATAACTCTTGGCTGAGGGGGCTGTACCGCGTACTTTTGCCAACAAGAGATGGGCGGCATTCGTGTCGTCCATTTTGTTTACTACTTCTACTTAAGTGAAGGAAGGTAAGGATCATTTCAATGAAAAAGCAATCACGCGTACGCATTGGCGCTGTTGTTGGAGCACTTGTAGTTTCTCTTACAGGTTTCCAAGTACAGAGCTCACATGCAGCTGTAACACAACTTCGTTTCGCAGCACTTGCTGGTATTGATGGAAACTTCAAGCCTGTAATCGCTGACTGGAATGCAGCTAATCCTGATATTCAAATCACAGTTGAGACTCTTCCAGCAGGTGGAGTTGGCGAAATTGTTAAGTCGCTATCTGCAGCAGCATTATCAAATAGCGCACCAGACCTTTTCAACAACCTTGATACATACAATGACCAACTTGCTGACGTCGGATTCTCAGAGGATCTCGTTAAGTGGTTTGGTAAGGGTACATACCCACTAGCTCGCAGTAACTTCAACCAAGCATTCTTGAGCTCTTATGTTCCAATCAACTTTCCTAAGCAAGTAACTGGTGTTCCAATTGCTGCTGATGCGATCGTTGTTTTCTACAATAAGACACTCTTCAAGAAGGCTGGCGTTGCAGTTCCTAAGAAGGGCTGGACATACGACGAGTATCTTGCAACTTGTGTGAAGCTCTCCAAGTGGGGCGCTACACAGAAGCCACAAATTTGGGGTAACTCTGGCGGACCTGGTGGCGGAAGCTCATCCATCTGGCAAGCTCAGTACAACCCATTCCTTCATGCATCAGGTGCATTCACCTATGACCGCAATACCAACTCTTCAACAATTGGTTCACCTACAGCAGTTGCTGCATGGACTCAATTGGTAAAGCCTTGGCAGAACGGTTGCATTCCTAAGTACAGCATCGTTTCCGGTAAGTCTGCTCCTACCTTCCAAGGTGGACAGGTTGCTATGGAAATCTCTGTACGCGCATTGCTTCCAACATACCGTGATGGTTTGAAGGCAAAGGGCCAGGATTGGGATGTAGCAGATATGCCAGTAATTAAGGGATCAGTAAGCCCTTACATCATTGGTGGCGGAAGCTACGGACTTGGCATGTCAGCATCTTCAACTAAGAAGGAAGCTGCATGGAAGTTCATCTCATGGTTCTACACAACTAAGACTGGTGGAATTAATACACTTCAAGCAAGTGGTTCACTAGTTCCTCCAACAGATGACGGAATTGCAAATGGTGACTGGCGCAAGCTTGCAGCACCTCCTGCAAACATTGATGCGTTCGCTAACGCAATCAAGAACTCCTTCATCGCACCACACCTTCCTGGTCAATCAGGAACAGTTCTTGATGATTCCATCAAGACTGCTCTACAGGAAGTTCTCTTGAAGAACGTTTCAATTGCCAAGGCCTTCAAGAAGGCTGAAACAGCTGTAACCGCTTCAATCAAGAAAGAACTTGCTGCTTAAGTAAGTCAAAAATTATCTGGTGGGGATCTTTGGATCCCCACCAGATAATTTCCTTATTTGTAACGGAGGGCGTTAATGGCTAAGGCCAAAGTTGGTGGCAAGACAAAGCAACTCAAGCGAAACGATCGATTCTGGTTGAGCATCTTTTTGATCCCAAATCTTTCGATGTACACACTTTTTATTCTTTTTCCCTCAGTAATCGGAGTTCTTCTTAGCTTCTGCGAGTGGAATTTGCTCGGAAAGATCAAATGGGTTGGTCTGGAGAACTATCAACGACTCTTCTCTGATGAAAATCTAGTTCCATCATTCTTACGCACCCTCAAGTTTATTGGATTCGGCGTATTGCCTACGATTTTCGGTGGCTTTCTTATTGCAGTCTTAGTCAACTGGAAAGTTAAAGGCATGGGCATCTTCCGCGCCATGTTTTTCTTGCCACTTACCGTCTCAACCGCTGTTGCTGGAATTGCCTGGTCGAGTATTTTCAATCCAGAGTTTGGTTGGATCAACGCGATATTAAAAAGGGTTGGCATAACAGGGCCAGAGTGGCTTACTAGTTATAACTGGGCGCTACCTGCCATCGGTCTCATTGTTATCTGGTTATCTTTGCCGCTTGTCATCATTCTCTATCTCTCTGGTTTACAACGTATCTCGCCAGAAATCTTAGAAGCGGCTCAACTCGATGGCGCTAATGCATGGCAGCGACTCTGGGGAATTATCTTCCCTTGCGTTTCATCAACAACAACCCTTGTCACAGTTATCGAGATCTTGGCCTTCCTCGGAGCGCCATTCGAAGTTTCGTTGATTATGGTTCAAGGTGGACCACTCGATGCCACAACAACACTTGCTTATTACGCTTATAAGGTGGCATTTGATGACTTCGAGATTGGTTACGCATCTGCAATCACAATGGCGCAATTCTTTGTGATGCTGGCTATTGCACTCACTGTCTTACAGATTCGCAAAGTAATTAAGAAGAGAGGTTGATCATGTCGAGTCCAGCATTCTTCACCCATCGCCGCAGCGCTAACACAATTCGGTATGCCGCGACGGTATTTCTAGCACTCCTCTTTATCTTTCCACTGCTCTACTTAGTTTCGGGTTCATTGATGACACTGGATGCGGTTTCGGTTTATCCACCAAAACTTCTTCCACCGTCACTTCATTTCCAGAACTTCAAAGATGCACTGGATGTAATGACTCCCCGTATTTTCTTGAACTCCTTTATCTTCACCTTTGGAATTCTGATTTTGCAGTTGGTCATTTCATTTACAGCAGGATTTGCCCTGGCGAAGATGCCATTCAAGCGTGCAGCATTCATTGTTGGTCTCTTTGCAGTTCCCGTCTTCTTGCCAACTAACGTCTCAATCATTCCTTTGTACTTAGTCACTTATAAGTTGCACTTGCTCAACACTTGGGGTGGAATGATTCTTCCAATCGTTGGTTCCACTGCCTTTGGAACGTTGCTCTTTCGTCAATTCCTTGTGAACTTTCCAGATGGTTTAGTGGATGCAGCTCGTATGGATGGCGCAAGTTGGCCTCGGGTTCTCTTCCAAGTTGTTCTGCCACTTGCTCGTCCACCGATTGCTTCCTATTCAGCAGTGACATTTTTGACTGCATGGAATATGTATATCTGGCCACTCATGGTTGGTCATACAGATAATTTGAGGGTTGCAACAGTTGCACTTGCACCCCTTGTCGGCGGTGGACTTGGTTTCTATGGAAAAGTTCCACCCAACGTTTCCTATGCAGCAGCGCTCATCAGTGCTCTGCCTGTAATGCTCTTCTTCCTCTGGGCTCAGCGCGGATTTATTAATGCCATCGCTGGCACCGGTTCTGATTCTTAAAGGAGATAGTTTTCATGGCAGAGAAATTAGGTATCGCACTTGTCGGCTGCGGTTTTATGGGGCGTCGACATATTTTGGGTTATGCCTCGCTTCATAAAGCGGGAATGCTCGATGCAAAGATCGTTGCACTTATGGACATTAACGGTGAAGTTGCCGAGAAAGTTGCAGTTGAAGCTGAGCAACTCTTAGGGCATAAGCCAAAGGTGTACACCTCACTTGATGCACTTCTTGCCGATTCTGAAGTTCAAGCAATCGACATCGTGACTGAACCTAAAACTCACCACAACATTGCAAATACTGCGATGAATGCGGGGCGCCATGTTCTCTGTGAGAAGCCACTGGCACTCACTGTGAAGACTGGCATGTCCATGGTGGATTGCGCAAAGAAGAATGGCGTTGTCCTTGCAACTGCGGAAAATTACCGTCGCGGCGGACAAAATCGTTTAGCGAAAGCTGTAATCGATTCTGGCATCCTCGGCAAGATTCACTTAATGACCGAGTTCTGGGCCGGTGGCGATGACAAGGTAATTATTAGCAAGTGGCGCCACATGAAAAATACCGGTGCTATTGGTATGGACATGAGCATTCACTACGCCGACATCATCGAATACATGATGGGTGAAGTAGAACATGTTGCCGGGCGCGGAATTATCGCCGAACCAATTCGCTATGCCAAAGATGGCAGCGATCCAGTAATTCCTGATGGTGAAGATGCGCTCTTTGCAACAATGCGCACCAAAGCTGGTGCAGATGTGCAATTTACTTATCTGCCATCTGGTCCTGGCAAGCACTACCGCATGCGCGTTGTGCACGGCACTAATGGATCAGTTGAAGTTCCTGGCGATCGCAGCGACGGAGATATTTTTGTACACCTCGAGGGTCGCACACTAAAGAACGAAGAGATTGTGAAAGAACTTGGTTCGAAGTTTTCACTCTCTGCTGTAACTAAGGCGGTACTTGGCCCTGATGGAACAGGTGGCAAGGGTGCTGCTTGGGCCGATGTTGATTCTGGTTATTTGGCAGTTGAAATGCACGATTTCATCGAAGCGGTTCTGACCAAGCGCCCACCTGAGGTCGATGGCATGGGCGGTATGCGCGCACTTGCTGTGGTCTTGGCGATTTTAGAGTCAGGAGTCACAGGTAAAACCATTAGCGTGGATGAGATTTTGGCGCATACAGTTCACTCCTACCAAGATTCCATTGATGCCGAACTGGAGAAGTAAATGGGTGAGGAATTAAAGTTTCATCAAGTTGCCTACGTCGTTAATGATCTCGACGCCGCGGTAAAACATTGGGTCGATGATTTAGGAATTGGGCCATTTACGGTTTACACCTTGAAATCTCCTGGCCTCAAGAATTGCGTATATAAAGGTGAAGCCACCGATTTTGGCTTACGCCATGCAATGGGTTGGTCTGGCACAACTCAGATTGAATTAGTACAACCACTCCATGGTCCAAGTATTTTTAAAGATCAATTGGAATCAACAGGTGAGGGTCTCAATCACATTGGTTGCATCGTGCAAGATCATCCCGCTGCTGTTGCTGACTTTCTTGCGCGTGGCTTTACGCCGTTGCAGAGTGCAGCAGGATTTGGCGCTGAGGGTGATGGCGCATTTGCCTACTTCCGCCCACCATTTGGCGCCGGCACCATCGTGGAATTAATTTCACCACCGAAAGTTCGCATTCAACCCGATTACATCTATCCAGCCACGGAAGGCAAATAATGAAATCAGCAGCACGTATCGCCAAGGTCGAAATCTTCACCGCTGGAATCTCTTGCTTTGTTCGCCTCACAACTGAAGATGGCATTCAAGGTGTTGGCGAATCCACTGCCTTTGCCTATCCCAATGCAGTTGCCGAAGTTATCCGTAACTTCGAACCATTCCTTATTGGCGCAGATGCACATGATGTAGAACAGAATTGGCTCAAGATGTATCGCGCACTCGGTTGGCGCGGCTTGATGCTCGGTGGTGCAATTAGCGCGATCGATCAAGCGATGTGGGATATCCGAGGTCGTATCTTCGAAACTCCAGTCTGGCACTTGCTGGGTGGCCGCAGCCGCAAAGCAGTTCGCGGTATGAAAGTTGTATTCGGTAATTCCAAGGAAGATTTAATTGCCGATTCGCTCAAAGCTCAGAAAGAGGGCTACTCAGCGATCAAAATTATTTTGCATCAGCACGATCACCATCAAATGCGCCATGCAGAAAAGATTGCCGACCTCGTCGATCGCATGGCTTCACTTCGTGATGCAGTAGGAAATACTTTGGATATTGGCGTTGAACTCCACCGCAACATGCAACCTGGTAACTCTGTTGCATTAATTGAAGAGCTCATGCCATTTAGACCACTCTTCGTGGAAGATCC
>JBAXNY010000017.1:0-14993 GCA_037133535.1 Actinomycetes bacterium | reverse complement strand
CGCGTGGCATGGGCAGGGCGAGGTCAGTTTGCCTGGGAATGTGAAGGTTGGACGGATTTCGGGCAGACTTTCGCTCTCATCCCGATAATTGCCCAAGGAGTCGACGTGGATTTAGCTGCACTTGGTACCGATGTAGAACGCGTCATTGTTTCGGAAGAAGATTTACAAGCGAAACTACGCGAACTAGCAGCACGTATCGATGCTGATTATCAGGGCCGCGATCTACTACTCGTTGGCGTATTAAAGGGTGCAGTAATGGCGATGGCAGATTTAGCGCGTTACATGCAACGCCACATCGAAATGGATTGGATGGCAGTTTCATCCTATGGCTCTGGTACAAAATCTAGTGGAGTTGTTCGTATTCTCAAAGATTTAGATCGTGACATAACCGGTCGAGAAGTTTTGATAGTTGAAGATATTGTTGATTCAGGACTAACGCTCTCGTGGTTGAAAGCAAACTTAGAATCACGCGGTGCAAAGCAAGTTGAAATTCTCACGGTTTTGCGTAAACCAGAAGCAGCGAAAGTTCATGTGGAAGTAAAATATGTTGGCTTTGATATTCCATCTGATTTCGTAGTTGGCTACGGTCTTGATTTCAATGAGAAATATCGCAATCTCCCTTTTATTGCCGTATTAGCAAAGCACATGTATTCATGAGCAAATTTAAATTCCCGAGCGCTAAGAAGCCAGTAAAGAAGTCAGCTTCGGTTAAAGCCAAGACTTCTGGCAAGAAAGCTGCGAAGAAGCCACCACGCACTCGTGCGCAACGAATTCTACGTGGGCCGCTATTTTGGATTGTTGCCGCAATCTTTGCCGTAACCATCTTTGGCCAAATTTCAGGTGCTGGCAATCAATTCACACGAGTAAAGACTTCACAGATTCTCGATGCAATTGCTAAGAGTGAAGTGAGCTCTGCAACTCTGATTGATCGCGATCAGAAGATTCAAATTATTCTCAAGCCAGGTAACACTATTAATGGCTCGAGCAAGGTAGAGGCCTTCTTTATTAGTCGACAAGAGCCACTACTAATTGATGCGCTAACGGGTAATCCGCCACCGATGAGTTGGAATGTCAAAGTTCCATCGCAGAATTTATTGGTAAGTCTCTTCTTCTCATTCGCGCCAATTTTGATTATTGCCTTCCTCTTTATGTTGATGATGAGTCAAGCTCAAGGTGGAAATCGAGTCTTTCAATTTGGTCGCTCTCGTGCCAAGTTACAGAATCCAGATGTACCAAAGACAACTTTTGCCGATGTTGCCGGTGCGCAAGAGGCAGTTGCCGAGCTTGAAGAGATTAAAGATTTTCTTGCTAACCCACCAAAATATGCTGCAGTTGGTGCGAAGATTCCTAAGGGCGTTCTGCTTTACGGCCCACCCGGAACTGGAAAAACTCTTCTTGCACGTGCAGTTGCTGGCGAGGCAAATGTTCCTTTCTATTCCATCTCAGGTTCTGACTTTGTCGAAATGTTTGTCGGTGTTGGCGCAGCACGGGTGCGCGATACTTTCAATCAAGCAAAGGAGAATGCACCTGCAATTGTCTTTATCGATGAAATTGATGCAGTTGGTCGCCAACGCGGTGCTGGTATGGGCGGCGGACATGATGAGCGCGAACAGACTCTTAACCAACTCCTAGTTGAGATGGATGGCTTTGAAGCCAATGCTCAAGTCATTCTGATTGCGGCAACTAATAGACCAGATGTTCTCGATCCTGCGCTATTGCGCCCAGGTCGCTTTGATCGCCAGATTCCAGTTGAGCGCCCTGATTTAAAGGGTCGCGAAGCAATTCTCAAAGTACATGCGAAGGGCAAACCAATTTCGAGCGATGTTGATTTACTCAA
This sequence comes from Actinomycetes bacterium, assembly GCA_037133535.1. Taxonomy (GTDB): domain Bacteria; phylum Actinomycetota; class Actinomycetes; order Nanopelagicales; family Nanopelagicaceae; genus WLQV01. The sequence continues at coordinate 13,156 of JBAXNY010000017.1, read as the reverse complement.
CTACGCACGTCGTACACCTGGTTTTACTGGCGCAGATTTAGCAAATGTATTGAATGAAGCAGCACTTCTCACTGCGCGCGAAAATCAGAAGAGTATTACCAATGTAATTCTCGATGAAGCAATCGATCGCGTTATGGCAGGGCCACAACGTAAGACTCGTTTAATGAGTGAAGAAGAGCGGCGCGTTACTGCATATCACGAAGCTGGCCATGCTCTAGTTGCCTTTGCACTTCCGCACACAGATCCAGTTCACAAAATTACAATCATGCCGCGCGGTCGGGCCCTTGGTTACACAATGGTCTTGCCAGATGATGACAAGTACTCAGTAACTCGCAATCAATTACTCGATCAATTGGCTTATGCACTCGGCGGTCGCGCAGCAGAGGAATTGATCTTCCACGATCCATCAACTGGTGCAAGCAATGACATTGAAAAAGCGACGGCAATTGCTAAGGCAATGGTCACGCAATACGGCATGACCGAAGCAATTGGTGCAATCAAACTTGGTTCTAGTAGCGCAGATCCATTCCTTGGGCGCGACTTCGGCCATCAGCGCGATTACTCCGAAAGCGTTGCTGGCACCGTTGATAATGAGATTCGTAAGATGATTGAGAATGCTCATCAAGAAGCATTTGATGTTCTTGTTGCCAATCGCGAGATTCTTGATCAAATGGTGATTGAACTTCTCGAACGCGAAACTCTCGTTAAAGAAGATATCGATAAGGTATTTGCGAAAGTGAAGCCATGGCCAAAGCGTCCAGCCTGGACTGGTTCAGCTCGTCGCCAGCCATCTGCAACTCCACCAGTTCGTTTGCAACCAAAGGCTGCTGCGCCAGAGGTGGTTGAAGAAAAGGCTGTGCGGAAACCAAAGCCAAAGAAAACACCGTGAGTGAAATAGATCGAGTATCGATGGGTGCACATGATGGACGTGCGCGCGCTCCGTACGATCAAGCACGTGCAGAGCGTGCAGTTAAAGAACTTCTACTTGCACTGGGTGAAGATCCAGATCGCGATGGACTCAAGGAGACTCCCGCAAGAGTTGCACGTTCATTAAGTGAGAATTTTGCCGGACTTTGGCAATCACCAGAAGATGTACTCACGACAACATTTGATATTGGTCATGAAGAGCTAGTGATCGTTAAAGATATTGAAGTCTTTTCTCACTGCGAACACCATTTAACGCCATTTCACGGAGTAGCCCATGTGGGTTACATCCCTAATGGAAAGATCACTGGCCTTTCCAAGATTGCCCGCTTAGTTGATTTATTTGCTCGTCGCCCACAAGTACAAGAGCGCATGACTTCACAGATTGCTGATGCACTTGTAGAAATTATGCAGCCAGCTGGCGTGATTGTGATTGTGGAGTGCGAACACCTCTGCATGTCAATGCGCGGAGTAAAGAAGGCGCAAGCTCGAACCGTGACAAGTGCGGTTCGTGGCAAGTTGCGCGATGCAGCAACTCGCGCTGAAGCAATCAGTTTGATCACCAATCGTTAGTTAGTGAAATGTCGCTTTCGGCGCTAGGCCTGCCAAGTCAGAGAACTGTGGTTATGGGTATTCTCAATGTCACTCCGGATTCATTTGCCGATGGCGGAAGATACGAGACAACTGAGAAGGCTTTTTCTCGCGCTAAGGAGATGGTGGCCGAAGGCGTTGACATCATCGATGTGGGTGGTGAATCAACTCGTCCAGGTGCAGAGCGAATTAGTGAGAGCACTGAGCTAGAACGTGTAATCCCAGTCATTACCGAAATTGCCAAACTTAACGCTGTAATCAGTGTTGATACCACTCGTTCCACTGTAGCTGACGCTGCTGTTAAAGCTGGCGCAAGAATAATCAATGATGTCAGTGGCGGCTTAGCCAATCCTGAAATGCTTGGTGTTGCTGCAAAATTAAACGTTCCCTACATCGCTATGCATTGGCGGGGCGAATCCAAGGTGATGCAAGAGCGGGCGGTCTACAAAGATGTTGTTGGTGAAGTAATTGCCGAGCTTCATTTGCGCGTTACCGCAGCAGAGGCTGCCGGAATCACTCGCGATAATTTGATTCTTGATCCAGGTTTAGGTTTTGCAAAGGAGAGTTCGCATAATTGGGAGATCTTGTCCCACCTCAAAGAATTAATTGATTTAGGTTTTCCACTTCTTATTGGCGCATCGCGCAAGCGCTTTTTAGGTGAATTAACTGGTGCATCGTCGGCCGATGATCGAGAAGCGGCCAGTATTGCGCTCACCACACTGCTTGCCGGGCAAGGGGTTTGGGGCGTTAGAGTCCATTCAGTGAAGGCACATCGTGATGCAATCGCTGTAGCGGGGGAATTTTAATGTCAGATCAGATTTCACTCAAAGGGATACGTGGTTTTGGGTTCCACGGAGTTTTTCCGGAAGAGAAGAAGAGTGGCCAAGAATTTCTGGTTGATGTTCTCATTGCGATTGATTTATCTCAAGCAAGTAAGAGCGATGACTTATCTACCACTATTGATTATGGTGTCGTCGTAGATATGGTGCTGGCTCACGTTACGGGTGAAGCACTCAATTTAATCGAGGCACTCGCTGGCAGAATTGCAGAGGAAATTCTGCAGCGATTTGTGTTAGCACAATCGGTATCCGTCACAGTGCACAAACCATTTGCACCATTATCAGCTCAAGTTAGCGACATCGCTGTCACAGTTGAATCGAAGAGATGAAAGCAGTTATTGCACTTGGTTCTAATTTAGGGGACCTGGTCGAAAATCTTGATACCGCAGTTGCATTATTGCGAGAAGCAACTGATGTTCAGAGAGTTTCTTCCTACATAAGTACAAAGCCAGTAGGCGGACCGCCACAAGATGATTTCCTTAATGCCATCTGTATTGCAGAGAGCGAATTGCCTGCTCGGGATTTTCTTGCCATGTTGCATGGAATCGAGAAAGTCTTGGGGCGCGAACGCAAAGAGAGATGGGGGCCGCGCACTCTCGATCTGGATCTCATCTCCTATGGCGCGATTCTGAGTTATGCCGAGGAGTTAACGCTGCCGCACCCACGAGCACATGAGCGTCAATTCGTTCTTGCGCCATGGTTTGAGATCGAACCAGATGCGATCTTGCTGACGCATGGGCCAATTCGTGAGCTTTTGCAGCAATTGAACTCAAGAGAGTAAAATTTCCTTTAACGAGCCCGGTACCACTGGACTGGAGCAGATGTGATCGAATTACAGAGCGCAGCACAGCTGCCTCGTTTTCCTGGAAAAAAGTTGGCATTTGTTCCGACTATGGGTGCACTACACGCTGGCCATGCCGCATTGATTGCCCACGCTAATTCAATCTCTGATGAAGTTGTAGTGAGCTGCTTCATTAACCCCACACAATTTGGCGATCCCCAAGATCTAGAGAAATATCCGCGCACTCCTGATGCTGATAAGAAAGTGGCACGCGAAGCAGGAGCAACTTACATCTGGTTTCCAACAGTGGAAGAGATTTATCCCAGCGCGCCAGAATTAATTAGCGCTGGGCCACTAGGAAATATTTTTGAAGGAGCAGCTCGTCCTGGCCATTTCGATGGTGTTGCCACTGTTGTTACTCGACTCTTTGAATTAATTCGCCCATACCTTGCCCTCTTCGGCGAGAAGGATTTACAGCAGTTGGCGGTAATTCGCGCACTCGATACTTCGGTAAAGATCGTGGCACTTCCTACGGTGCGCGATAGCGATGGGCTTGCACTCTCATCTCGCAATCAACGCCTCTCTGCAACTGATCGCGAAGCAGCACTTGTTATTTCGCGTGCACTCGTAGCAGCTGCACAAGCCGAGGATTTAACCAATGCCCGGCGAATTCTCAATGAAGTTCTTAAGAGCGAGCCATTATTTTCATTGGATTATGAAGAAGTTGTTGATCCACTCACCTTTGCAATTGCCGATGAAAACACGGTCAATCCGCGTGCAGTAGTTGCTGGTTTGATCAATGGTGTGCGCTTGATCGATAATTTGGAAATGAAAAACTTCAGTGCACTACAAGCAAGCACAATCGAAGTAGGTGCATGATGCAACTTCTTGCACCGCAACCTGGTTGGAGCGCAACTGCCGATGTCATCATTGTTGGTTCAGGTGTTGCTGGTTTAACAACTGCGCTGCAAGTGCGAACCTTTGGTCTCTCTGTTTTATTAGTAACTAAAGCGCGCGTTGATGAAGGCTCAACTAAATGGGCACAAGGTGGTATTGCAGCAGCCCTTGGCCCAGGTGATTCTCCGGCCCAACATGAGCGAGACACCCTGATTGCGGGAGCTGGTTTATGTGATGCAGCGGCAGTGAAAGTGCTTGTTTCGGAAGGTCCCGAAGCGGTGCGTCGCCTGATTGCACGTGGCGCAGTCTTTGATAAATCTGAAACTGGCGAGATGGCATTGACTCGCGAAGGTGGACATTTACGCAATCGCATTCTGCATGCTGGCGGCGATGCAACTGGCGCCGAAGTATCGCGCGCACTTCTTGCTGCAGTACGAAATGACTCTGGAATTGAAGTTGTTGAGAATGCACTTGTGCTTGATGCTCTCAAGGATAAAAGTGGCGCAGTCTGCGGAGTTACTCTCCACGTGATCGGTGCTGGAAGTCGCGATGGTGTGGGTCGTGCGCTGGCCCGTGCAGTAATTCTCTGTACTGGTGGCTTAGGACAAGTATTTGCGCAGACAACGAATCCATCAGTTTCTACCGGTGATGGAGTTGCACTTGCACTCCGCGCCGGTGCTGAAGTTGCCGATTTAGAGTTTATTCAATTCCACCCCACAGTTTTATGGCTCGGTCCAGATAGCCAAGGTCAACAACCACTTATTAGTGAGGCAGTTCGTGGCGAAGGCGCATACCTACTCAATAACGATGGCGAACGTTTTATGACCAGCCAACATGAACTTGCAGAATTAGCACCGCGCGACATCGTGGCAATTGCAATCATGCGCGAAATGGTGCGTACCGATGCAGATCATGTCTGGCTCGATGTTCGCCACCTCAAGAATTTCGCTGAAAGATTTCCCACCATTAACGCCTCTTGTTTGGCACATGGAATTAATCCAGCAAATGATTTGATTCCTGTTGCACCGGCTTCGCACTATGCATCAGGTGGAGTTCGGGTTGATTTAGCAGGACGCACCAGCATCGCCGGACTTTATGCCTGTGGTGAAACAGCCTGCTCTGGTGTTCATGGTGCAAATCGTTTGGCATCTAATTCATTGCTAGAAGGCCTTGTCTTTGGCTCTCGAATTGCCAGTGATATTGCAAGCCAAATGCCAGCGCCAGGTGAGCCAATTGCAGATACTTCACCAACACTTTTAATTGAACCCAGTGCCCGTAAGAAGATTCAAAAGGCGATGAGCATTGGTGCAGGCGTACTGCGCTCTGCAAATTCTTTGGAAATTACTGAAGCAAAGCTCAGCGAGATCAATGCAATTACTAGCAATGAGCCATGTGTAGAGGCGTGGGAGACGACCAATCTTCTGCAGTTGAGTCAAGGAATCGTTCGTTCGGCACAACTACGCGAAGAGACTCGCGGTTCACATTGGCGCGAAGATTTTCCAGTCAGCGTTGAATCATGGCGCAAACGAATTATTCAATCTATTAACGCAACTGGTAAGTGGAGCGCACGCACCAAGGAGGTAGTTCAAATATGATGTTCTCACCAATAAGTTCTCGAACTGAAGAACTACTTCGTGCCAACGGCTTAGATCCGCGCGAAATTTGCCATCTCATCGAACTAGGCATTACGGAAGATCTTGCCGGCGGCGAAGATGTGACATCGGTTTCAACAATTTCGAGCGATCACAAATCGCGAGCGGTTTATCGCAATCGACGCTCTGGAGTAGTTGCTGGAATCCCAGTTGCTGTAGCGACTTTAGAAATGTTAGGGCTACAGGAGATTACTTATAGCAATGAAGCAGGAGAGCGCGCTGCAGGAAGTGTTCTCATCGAAGTTGCAGGTAATACCCGCGCAATCTTGTTAGCAGAGCGCACTTCGCTCAATTTCCTTGGCCACTTAAGTGGCATTGCAACACTGACGCATTCCTGGGTTAAAGAAGTCACTGGTACTCACTGCAAAATTCGTGATACCCGAAAGACAACTCCGGGATATCGCGCACTAGAAAAATATGCAGTCAGAATGGGTGGCGGCACAAATCATCGAATGTCATTGAGCGATGCAGCTTTGATCAAAGATAATCACATCAGTGCAAGCGGTGACATCGTTGCCGCTCTCAATGCTGTCCGCTCAAACCACCCCAAGCTGGACATGGAAATTGAAGTGGATTCACTTGATCAATTAGAGCAAGTACTTTCCCTTAAACCGCAGCTGGTTCTACTCGATAACATGCCAGCGGCGCTATGTGCGCAAGCGGTAAAACTTGTGGCAGGTGCCTTCCAACTCGAAGCATCAGGTGGAATTGGATTAGCTCAAGCGGCAGAGTTTGCGCAGACTGGCATCGATTACATCGCAGTCGGTGCGCTCACTCATTCTGCACCAGTTCTTGATATCGGTCTTGATTTCATTGAAAGCTCGGAGGAGAAATAATGTTGCTCGCAATTGATGTGGGAAATACCAATACCGTTCTTGGAATTTTCGATGGTGAAACTCTTGAGCACTCATGGCGGGTAAAGACTGATCCGCGCTCAACTGCCGATGAATTGTGGCTGCTCTATCGATCACTCGTTGCTGATTACCAGGTAGATGCTCTTGCAGTCTGCTCAACGGTTCCAGCAACTTTACGTGAATTGCGCACGATGGTTAAGAGTTATTTCAGTGGGATGCAAGTAACAATTGTGGAGCCAGGGATTAAAACTGGCGTGCCACTACTGGTAGATAATCCAAAAGAAATTGGCGCCGATCGAATCGTAAATACTTTAGCTGCACATACTCTTTATGGTGGGCCAGCGATTGTTGTCGATTTCGGTACCTCAACTAATCTCGATGTTGTTTCACCTAATGGTGAATTTCTTGGAGGCGCACTTGCACCGGGTATTGAAATTTCAGTAGATGCCTTGGCATCGCGCGCAGCGCAGTTACGTAAAGTGGAATTGGTTCTGCCCCGCTCTGTTATCGGCAAGAACACAGTAGAGGCGTTGCAATCGGGCACTATCTATGGCTTTGCCGGACAAGTAGATGGCCTAGTTGATCGCATCACCGTGGAACTTGAGGCTACTTATGGCCAACGTCCAACAGTGATTGCAACCGGTGGACTTGCACCATTGGTCTTTGGAATCGCAGAGACGATCGACCATCACGAGCCAGATTTAACACTGATTGGTCTGCGCTTAATTCACGAGAAGAATCGTTAACTCGATAGACTTCCCTGCATTATGAACAATCCAGAAGAGATCGAGGACGATCTCCCCGAACAATTGCGGATTCGCCGTGAAAAGCGGGCCCACCTGATTGAGCGCGGGATTGATCCATATCCAGTTGCAGTTCCCCGAAGCAAATCGCTCAAAGAGATTCGCGAAATTCATGGCGCTCTTGAAACTGATTCATCTTCTGGAAAAGTAGAGAGTCTGACTGGTCGGATTATTTTCAAACGCGACACCGGCAAACTCTGCTTCGCAACACTTCGTGAAGGCGATGGCACAGAGCTACAAGCAATGTTCTCACTCGACAAAGTTGGCGAAGATTCACTCAACAGTTGGAAAACTGATGTCGATCTTGGTGACTTAGTAAGTATCACAGGTGAAATTATTAGTTCAAAGCGCGGGGAACTCTCGATCTTGGCTAACTCTTGGCAGATCGCAGCAAAGACTTTGCGTCCTCTGCCAAATGATCACAAACCAATGTCGGAGGAGACTCGAGTTCGGATGCGTTATGTCGATCTCATCGTCCGCCCTGAAGCTCGTTCCAATGCGCGGCTTCGTCCCGAAGTTCTCCGTTCACTTCGCCAAACTTTTCACAACCGCAGCTTCATCGAAGTAGAAACGCCAATGTTGCAAGTGCAACATGGTGGTGCTGCCGCTCGACCATTTATCACTCATAGCAATGCTTACGACCTCGAACTCTTCTTGCGTATTGCGCCCGAACTCTTTCTTAAGCGTTGCATTGTTGGCGGTATCGAACGCGTATTTGAAGTCAATCGCAATTTCCGCAATGAAGGTGCAGATTCCAGCCACTCACCAGAGTTTGCAATGATCGAAAGTTATGAAGCTTATGGTGATTGGCGCTCGATCGCCGAACTCACTCAAGAGATTATCCAGAACGCTTGCAAAGATGTATTTGGATCTCACATCGCCAAGCATCACGACGGCACCGAATTTAATTTAGGTGGCAAGTGGCGCGAGATCTCACTCTATGATGCAATTTCAGATGGCGTAGGGCAGAAGGTCACAGCGCTCACTTCATTTGAAGATCTCAAGGCAATAGCCACAAAATTAGGCATAAAGATTGATCCAAAATGGGTTACTGGAAAACTTGCCGAAGAAATTTTTGAACACGTAGCAAAGGATCAACTGATCGCACCAGTCTTTGTGATGGGCTTTCCAGTTGATACATCACCACTTGTGCGCGCACATCGCAGTGAAGCTGGCGTTGCGGAAAAATGGGATCTCTATGTCAATGGTTTTGAATTAGCCACTGGCTACTCCGAACTTATCGATCCAGTTGTACAACGCGAGCGCTTAGTTGAACAGTCACGTCTTGCCGCAAAGGGCGATCTCGAAGCGATGCGGGTTGATGAAGATTTCTTACGTGCGATGGAATTTGGAATGCCACCTACTGGCGGTATGGGCATGGGACTTGATCGCTTGCTTATGGCACTTACTGGACTTGGTATTCGAGAGACAATTCTCTTTCCGCTAGTTAAACCTGAAGCAGAGTAAGCATGATTGAGATTCGCCCAGCTAAAACTTCAGATATTAAAGGCATCCGGAAAATTATTGATAGTTATGCACCACAAGGCCGCCTACTAACAAAAGAGACAGTAACGCTCTATGAAAGCGTTCAAGAATTTATTGTTGCAGTTTCCGGCGATGAAGTTATTGGCTGCGGCGCACTTCATGTGCTCTGGGAAGATTTAGCAGAAGTTCGCACAGTTGCAGTTGCTGAATCAATTCGCGGCCAAGGAGTGGGCCATCAAATTCTCGATAAAATAATTTCCCGCGCAGCAGAGATCGGAATTCGTCGCATCTTCTGTCTTACCTTTGAAACCAAATTCTTTGGCGCGCATGGTTTTGAAGAGATAGAGGGCGCACCAGTTGCACCCGATGTTTATGCCGAGTTGCTGCGCTCCTACGATGCCGGTGTTGCAGAATTTCTCGATCTGGAGAGCGCAAAGCCCAATACCTTGGGCAATACAAGAATGTTGAAAAAACTCTAGATTCAGGGCTATCTGGGGCATAAATGCCCTAGATCTGGGGTTCTCTTACCTAGTTGATAGAGCTGGAAATTCCCAGATGCGGGCAGTCCGCCCTCAGGGATAGGCTCTGCAATAGTCCAGATCCCAATGTGTAAGGAGCCCGCCCCATGTTTGAGCGCTTTACCGATCGAGCCCGCCGCGTCGTTGTATTGGCGCAAGAGGAAGCTCGCATGCTCAACCACAATTACATCGGGACAGAGCACATCCTGCTCGGTTTGATCCATGAAGGTGAAGGCGTTGCAGCCAAGGCGCTCGAGTCACTCGGCATCTCACTCGAGGCAGTGCGCTCGCAAGTAGAAGAGATCATCGGACAAGGACAACAAGCTCCCAGTGGCCACATTCCATTTACACCACGTGCCAAGAAAGTTCTCGAACTCTCATTGCGCGAAGCGTTGCAATTGGGCCACAACTACATTGGTACCGAACATATTCTTTTGGGTTTAATTCGCGAAGGCGAAGGCGTTGCGGCGCAAGTATTAATGAAACTTGGCGCAGACCTTGCTCGCGTTCGCCAGCAAGTAATTCAATTGCTCTCTGGCTACCAAGGCAAAGAGACTGTCTCCTCTGGTGGACCACAAGAAGGCACACCATCGACCTCACTAGTTCTCGATCAATTCGGTCGCAATCTCACTCAAGCTGCGCGTGAAGGCAAACTCGATCCAGTTATCGGCCGCGAAAAAGAGATCGAACGCGTTATGCAAGTTCTCTCACGTCGCACCAAGAACAATCCAGTTCTCATCGGTGAGCCAGGTGTTGGTAAGACTGCAGTTGTCGAAGGTTTAGCTCAAGCAATTGTCAAAAACGATGTGCCAGAAACTTTAAAAGATAAGCAGCTCTACTCACTCGATCTTGGCGCACTTGTTGCCGGATCTCGCTACCGCGGTGATTTCGAAGAGCGCTTGAAGAAAGTTCTTAAAGAGATTCGCACACGTGGCGACATCATTCTCTTTATCGATGAAATTCATACTCTCGTCGGTGCCGGTGCTGCCGAAGGCGCCATCGATGCGGCAAGCATTCTCAAGCCAATGTTGGCTCGTGGCGAACTCCAGACAATCGGTGCCACAACTTTGGATGAATACCGCAAGCACTTAGAGAAGGATGCTGCGCTAGAGCGTCGCTTCCAACCAATCCAAGTTGCTGAGCCATCACTTCCACACACCATTGAAATTCTTAAAGGCCTGCGCGATCGCTACGAAACTCATCACCGAGTTTCGATTTCCGATGCTGCACTTGTTGCCGCTGCGACTTTAGCTGATCGCTATGTTGCCGATCGTTTCTTGCCAGATAAAGCGATCGATCTCATCGACGAAGCAGGTTCACGTCTTCGCATTCGTCGCATGACTGCGCCACCAGAGCTCAAAGCATTCGATGAGAAGATCGCAAATACTCGTCGCGAGAAAGAATCAGCGATTGATAGCCAAGATTTCGAGAAGGCGGCATCACTTCGCGATGATGAGAAGAACCTCATTGCAGAGCGGGCAGAGCGCGAGAAGTCATGGAAAGCTGGCGATCTCGATGTTGTCACTGAAGTTGATGAAGAGTTAATCGCCGAAGTTCTCTCAACTGCAACTGGTATTCCAGTATTTAAGTTGACGGAAGAAGAGACTGCGCGTCTGCTCAAGATGGAAGATGAACTCCATCGCCGTGTAATCGGACAAGAGCAAGCCATCAAGGCGCTCTCACAAGCCATTCGTCGTACTCGCGCCGGACTTAAAGATCCACGCCGTCCTGGTGGCTCATTTATCTTCGCTGGTCCATCTGGTGTTGGTAAGACCGAGCTCTCACGCACACTTGCGGCATTCCTCTTTGGTGATTCCGATGCACTTATCCAATTGGATATGTCGGAGTACTCCGAGCGCCACACTGCATCTCGTCTCTTTGGTGCACCTCCAGGATTTGTTGGTTATGACGAAGGTGGTCAACTCACTGAGAAAGTTCGTCGCAAGCCATTTAGCGTCGTGCTCTTCGATGAAATTGAGAAGGCACACCCCGATATCTTTAACTCACTTCTTCAAGTTCTTGAAGATGGTCGCCTCACCGATGCACAAGGTCGCGTAGTCGACTTCAAGAACACTGTCATCATCATGACCACCAACCTCGGAACTCGCGACATCTCAAAGGGCGCCGGCCTTGGCTTTGCTAACTCAGAAGATGCGATGAGCAATTACGAGCGTATGAAGGGCAAAGTAAATGACGAACTTAAGTCACACTTCCGCCCTGAATTCCTTAACCGTATCGATGATGTCATCGTCTTCCACCAGCTCACTAAGGATGAAATTATCAAGATAGTTGATCTCATGATCGATGATCTGGATTCTCGTCTTAAGGCTAAGGACATGGCGATCGAACTCACCACTGCTGCCAAGGAACTTCTTGCAACACGTGGCTACGATCCACTCCTTGGTGCGCGTCCACTTCGTCGCACAATCCAACGTGAGATCGAAGATGCGCTCTCCGAGAAGATTCTCTTCGGTGAAATTAAAGCGGGCGAGATCATTCTCGTTGGCGTTGAGGGTGAAGGCGAAAACGCTAAGTTCACTTTCGCTGGCCAGCAAAAGAGCACAATGCCAGATTCACCTAGTGATTTGGCAGAGTCTCCTACCGTTTAATTTATTTACTGAGGCAGGCGGTAACGCTCTTGCCAGATAGTAATTAATTGATCTTTGATCAGTGATTCCAGAGCACGATTGAGCTGCTCCTTGTCACTCCAGAGTTGATCAATCTCATGCGCGCCGAGTGATGGCGCATTGCGCAGCGCTTCGATAATGGTGCCGCGACATTGGCGATCGGTGCCATGCCATTTCTGCACCCGCTTCTTTGTAGCAGCAGCAGGATAACCAGCTGCTCGCCACTTACATGAACTAACTACTGGGCACTCCTCGCATTGAGGAGATCGCGCAGTGCAGATAAGTGCGCCAAGTTCCATAGTTGCAGCGGCCCAAGTGTGTGCATCTTTATCGGGAAGTAACTCTGTTCGTTCTGCAATTTCTTTCTTGGAGGGGGCTGATGTTAAGAGGTCGGTGCCATCGTAGAGCCGAGCAAAGAGACGGCGAATATTTACATCGAGCACCAGCGCTTCTTTTTCATAAGCAAAGGATGCGATAGCCGCTGCAGTGTATGAACCGATACCAGGCAGAGTTAATAAGGTCGCGACATCTGATGGCACTTGGTTGTTGTGTTCTTTGGCAATCAATGTTGCGCAATCGCGCAATCGGAGTGCACGACGAGGATATCCGAGGCGACCCCAGGCAGTAATAACATCTGCGGGAGATGCAGCAGCGAGAGCATCGGGAGTTGGCCAACGCTCCATCCACTCATGCCACTTAGGAGTTACTCGTACGACTGGAGTTTGTTGCAACATAAATTCGCTCACTAATACGCCCCAAGGGTTGCTATTGCGCCAGGGAAGATCGCGGGCATTTAATGCAAACCAATTAGTGATTGCTCTTTCGATCTCACTCATTCTTGCGTGATTTTTACTCGCTTTAGCGCTTGATCAAGCCGAGATACTTCAAGAATTTCCATACCTTCGATCTTTGCTTCACTACCAGTGGGAACAATGGCGCGTTTGAAACCTAAGCGATGTGCCTCTTGTAAGCGACGGGTAACTCCGCTTACTTTTCGAATTTCTCCAGCCAGACCCACTTCGCCAATAGCAACTAGATCTGCGGGGAGGGCAAGGTTCTGCGCCGCAGATGCAACAGCGAGTGCAAGTGCGAGATCTGCTGCGGGTTCGGTCATTTTCATACCACCAACCGTGGCGGCGTAAACATCGCGACCGGCAACACGAATGTGTGCCCGAAGTTCGAGAA
>JBAXNY010000016.1:0-15256 GCA_037133535.1 Actinomycetes bacterium | reverse complement strand
GTCGAAGACCATTACGGTGAATGTCAACGGCGACGTGGTCATGGAGGCAAACGAGGGATTCACAGTCACCCTCTCCGACGCCATCGGCGGACAAATCGTCGGTGCGACCGCGGCCGGCACGATTCTTGACGACGACATCATCCTGCAGATCACGCCCCAGACCTCGAGCCAGACCGAAGGAAATTCCGGCACTGTCTCGTACGTGTTCAACGTGACCCGGTCCACGGCACTGAACACGTCGCTCACGGTCGGCTGGAAGGTGGATGGCTCAGGACCGCTGCCTGCGAATGCCGCCGACTTCGAGTCGGGCGTTCTTCCTTCCGGCTCGCTCGCATTCGCGGTCGGTGAAACCTCCAAGACGATCACCGTGAACGTGGCCACGACGACCGCGAGGAGCGCGTGACCGTCGGTGAAGAGCGTGGCGATGCCGCCAACAATTATTGCCACGCTCACGAGCAGGCGTGAGCGTCCTGGATAGAGGCGGGTTCCGGTGAGGGCGCCGACCAAGGCAGGGTCATCTACAGAGAGGGCTTCTTCCATCTCTGCAAGAACTCTGCGTTCATTCTCCGATAGCGCCATGTTGGTAAGGATAGAACAGTTTCTGGCTCCCTGACTACTCCAATTCGCGCTCTGGCCCCTGTGAAGTTCCACCGAGTTTCTCCTGAGGTGGGATCAGCCGAGCTGGGTGGACGCTGCCACCGCCAAAACGATTGCGCGCCTTATCCAGGGCGGTCTGTACATGGCGCCAACTCTTATCGCGCTCATCAAAACTCATCTGCTCCGGTGCATCTTCGCTGAAATTCTCTAAGGCAACGCCAATAAGTCGCAGCCGTGCACCTTCAATTTTCAGTGCAAGGTAGAGCCCCTTAACAACTTCATAAGTGTCATGTGCGGTGTTAATTGCAAGTGGCAGAGTCTTCGAACGATTGATTGTTGTGAAATCTGCGTAGCGAACTTTGATCGAAATAGTCTTTGCAAATAAGCCACTCTCCCGTAAACGAGCAGTGGCCTTTTCGGTAAGTCGAAGAAATTCCTGTAAGAGAATCTCTGGATCATCAATGTCTCGTGCAAATGTCTGTGCTGCACTAATACTTTTTTCAGGTTCATTGGGTGTGACATCGCGATAATCGCGCCCCCATGCCAATTCATAGAGTGAGGCACCACTTGCTTCACCCAGTGCGCGAATGAGTGTGGAGCGCGGTGTATCAGCTAATTCCTTTACGGTGCGCAGCCCTAATCGTTCGAGTGATTCGGCAGTCTTAGGACCAACTCCCCAAATGGCGCTGACTGGCAATGGATGGAGAAATTCTAGAATTCGATCTGGTGCAATCTCTAAAATTCCATTGGGTTTGCAGCGTCCAGAGGCGAGTTTGGCAATAAATTTTGAAGGTGCAATTCCCACTGAGCAGGTAATACCCTCTTGCGATTCCACTTGAGCCCGGATGGCAATAGCAATTTCTCGCGGCGTACCTTTTAAGCGAAGCGAGCCGGTGACATCGAGGAATGCTTCATCGAGTGAGAGTGGTTCAACAAGTGGAGTAAAGGAGTGAAAGATCTCCATGACGCGTTCGGAGATTTCTGAATATCGATGATGTTCTGGCGCTACAAATATTGCATGTGGCGCTAAGCGTTTGGCACGTCCGACTGGCATCGCAGCTCGAATGCCGAAGGTGCGCGCTAAGTAATTGGCAGAGAGAACAACGCCACGCGCTCCTGCGCCAACAACAACTGCCTTGCCTTTGAGCGATGGGTTATCGAGTTCGGCCACTGATGCATAGAAAGCATCCATGTCGATGTGGAGAATCGATGAAATCTCACTCATGATACGAGCGTACTTTGATTAGCACGCCATTTTCCGTATACATCAGCTAAATCCCATGCGCCAGTTGCACGAAGTGAGATACCGCGCGCACCAGTGCGGCGCACGATGCCACGAATTAAGAAGAGCGTGCTACTAAAAAGTACTGGACCGCACTCTCGCTGCGCATCGGTAAAGAATGTAATGTCGCTGCAACCATAACCATCATCAATGGTAAGAAAGATCACCCGATTGCCAGAGCGCACTGGTGGTGTTTGCAGCGCAACTCTGACGCCAGCGACAAGGATGGATGAGCCCGATCGTTGAGTGAGTAGATCGGCAGAGCGCACTGCGCCGATTGCATTGAGAAATGGTGCATAGAACTCAATGAGATGGTGTGAGACCTCCATACCTAGCTGCTCGACTTCATGACGGACTTTCTCATCGGCGTGGAGATCGGGTAGGCCACTTGCACTCAATGGTGGCGTTGGAAAACCTAAACCTAATTGAGTGCTGCCAGCACGATTACGTTTGCGTGGGCCACTTCCAGCGCGATAGAAATCTTGGAGATGAAGTAAGAGATCGCGCCGGTTGATTCCATTATCGCTACCCGTAAGAGAGTGAATGCGATCAAATGCACCAACGAGAATAAGGCGTTCGGTAATGGGTTCGGAGACATTGCTGCGATGGAGAAAATCGATGAGATCTTCATAAGGTTGTCCTGCAATAATTCCGGCAACTTCCGCATCGCTAATGCCATTGAGATCACCCAGTGATAACCGAATTGCATAACCACGTGCATCGGGCAGGGAGAGTTCCTTTCCGGTACTTGCGCTATTAATCACCGCTACCGGCGTAGGTGCAGTATTGGGATCGCAACGTTCGACTCGATAACTATCGCTAGAGAGATTGATATCCAGCGGTGCAATTGAAATCCCCCACTGCTTTGCTTCATCGATAATGACGCGCTTGGGATACATCCCTGGATCGTGGGTAAGAACACCTGCCAGAAATGCTGCGGGATAGTGGCGTTTGAGCCAGGCAGATTGATAGGTCGGAAGTGCGAAAGCTGCAGCATGTGCTTTACAGAAACCAAAGGCGGCAAAGGCGCGAAGTACCTCCCAGACCTTATCGATCACGCTACTTTCATAACCGCGCGCTAAGCAGGCTGAATAGAACCAATCGCAGACTTGCTGTTGTCCTTCGGCACTTCCTAAAGCCCGACGCTTCTCATCGCCAAGTGCCAAAGATGCACCACTCATAGTGGAGATGATCTCGATTACCTGTTCATGAAAGACAACGACACCTTCAGTGGGTGCCAAAATCTCATGGAGATCGGGATGAATAATCTGCGCACTCGCCCATCCGTGACGCGCGCGCAGAAATGGCGTAATCATGTCGCTCTGCATTGGCCCGGGTCGAAAGAGTGAGATATCAATAATGAGATCTTCAAAAGATTTCGGCGCTAACTTACCCACTAACTCGCGCTGTCCCGGACTTTCAATCTGGAAGATTCCAATAGTTCGCGCAGATTGAATGAGATCGAAGGTAGGTAGATCATCCAGCGGTACTCGATCGATGTCGATAGCAGTGCTCTCACTCCGTGCAATTTCAGCAACGCTATAAGCGATAGCAGATTGCATGCGGACACCTAAAATATCGAGCTTGAGTAAGCCGACCGCTTCGACGTCATCTTTATCAAACTCCACCATGGGATAGCCAGCGGCATTGACTTGCAGTGGGACTCGATCGAGAAGTGCGCTATCAGAGAGAACTACTGCACATGGATGCATCGCTAAATGGCGCGGTAGACCATCTAGTTTTTCGGCTAGTGCAATTGTCATGGCGACAAGTGGTTGAGAGATATTGAGTTGAGATAACTCGGGCAGATTCGCGAGTGCCTGTGAAATATTGCGGGCGCGAATATGTGGCATCGCCTTAGCAAGGAGATCGATCTCGCCAGCGGCTAGACCCAGCGCTGCTCCTGCATCGCGAATGGCATGGCGGGCGCGATAGGTATCGACCATCGCAACGGTGGCGCAGCGCGAGGTATTACCTGGCGCGCTCCACTTTCGATCGCCATAACGTGCAAAAACTAGATTGTAAATTTCTAAGCGACGGGCAGATTCCACATCAATATCAATGTCAGGTAATTCACGGCGCAGTGGCGAGCAGAAGCGCTCCATTAATAAGCCGTGGCGAAGTGGATCGACACCCGAAATACCTAAGAGATGACAGATCAATGAACCGGCGCCGCTACCCCGCGCCGCAACACGGATTCCGCGATCGCGCGCCATCTGCGCAATATCAGCAACAGTTAAGAAGTAACTCTCATACCCCAGAGTGGCCACAGTGGTGAGTTCATCGGCTAGTCGATCGCGCGCTATGGCAAGTGTTTTACTGCTGCTATAGCGCCAATGTAAACCAGCTTCACTGCGCTCTTGCAAGAGTGAGCGCAATTGTTCAGCAGAGTTCGCGCCGACAACTTCTGGTTCGGGTAAATAAATTCCGCCTAAGCCAAAATCTTTCTTGGGAGAGAGAATGGAGCGCATCGCTAATTCATGTGTGCTCTTAAGAAGTGCGCGGCCACTGCGCTCTCCTGCGCTTCGTGAAATCTCATCAGCAAGTGCTGCCATCTCTTCACTTGATTTAAGAAATGCTTCGCTATTTCTCCGTTCGACATGGCGCTTATCGAGTGGGCGCAATTTACGTGCCGAATCGAGGATGTCACTAATCGGTGCATCGCTGCGATTGAGCATGCGCACTGCATTAGTGAGAATCGCTGGCAGATCGTGATCGCGGGCAAAGCCCAATAATTGCGCGGCATGTCTAGTAGTAAATGGGCCATTGCCTGGTGCTAAGTGTGAGACACATTCAATAACTTGATCAGCAAAGAGATCGCGCCCATTATTAAAGAGTGCAAGCGCTACTTCACTCTGGCGGGCGGAAATTGCTTGGGCAAGAGGTGAGAGCGGGGTATGAATAAGTGTGAGGTTCTTGGTGTACTCGCTAAAGCGTGCTAAGAAGTGATCGGTGAGATGTGGCACAGTAATGCGAGTAAGTAGGCCAGATTCAGATACCTCTGAATCAGATGTATGAAGGGCGGTACTTAATCGACAGAGCGAGCGCCATCCTCCTTCGCTGCGCGCGAGAAGTGTGACGCGACCGCTGCTCTTATATTTTTCAGAGTGGTAGCCAAGGTTGAGTCCGATGATTGGTGCAATGCCGGCTCGCACAGTTGCTTGAATAAAACGAATTGCGCCAGCCAGGCTATCGCGATCGGTGAGTGCAAGTGCTGGTGCTTCATATTCAATGCTCCGAGCAACAAGGGCATCGGGGGGCGTTGTTCCATATTTAAAGGAGTAGGAACTCACAACATTGAGATGGATAAAATTTTTCATTCTGATCTGAACTTAAATACTGCGGATGAGCCAAGCGCCACTTGCTTCATCGCGCTCTAATTCAAATGTGACAACTGCCCCGATAGGAGCTGCCTCTACTCGCCAGAGTGCGCGAGCGCGATCATCGGGGCGAAGCACGCCATCGCTAATGTGGTTCCACCACTCTCCTGACTCGCACCAGCGAGAGAGAGTTGTATGTACGCGAAAGCGCCGTCCGTTAAATGTGAACTCAATCGGGCTCTGGCCATCGATGAGAACATCATGGGTAAGACGGGCCGGTGGCGGCGCTGGTATATCTCTTTTTTCGAACATTTGTTCGAAAAGTACCCGTAACCTCCGACATTGGCAAGGCAGGCAGGCGCGCCAGAGCGGCAAAATGGTTGAACTTTCAACTATCTACGCTACGCTCGAAAGGTACACAAACGACCCTGGTAAAAATGCCAGATTTAAGGAGCACCATGTCAGCAGTACTCGCAATTGGGCGCATTCTCTTTGCCCTCATCTTTATCAACTCAGGTATCAGCCACCTCACCAAGCTCGAAGCTATGACTGGCTATGCCAAGTACAAGAAAGTCCCAGCAGCCAAGCTCTCAGTCATCGTTTCCGGATTAATGATCCTCATTGGCGGAATTTATGTTGCCCTCGGTATCTACGCTGATCTTGGTGCACTCTTGATCGCGCTATTCCTTATTCCTACCGCACTCATCATGCATACCTTCTGGAAAGAAACTGATCCAACTGCAAAGCAGAATGCAAGCATCAGCTTCTTTAAGGATCTCTCTCTTGCCGGTGCCGCACTCATTATTTTCGTTATGGTCGGAAGCGGTGCAGATTTCGGTTGGCACATCACATCTGCCTTCTTCAACTTCAAATAACACCCAATACTCCAGAAGCGTCGTATTGCCACAGGCAGTGCGGCGCTTCTGTCATGATTCAGCAATGAGCGCTCTGACCCTGCTTGGTGCACTGAGTGCAGGTGCATTTATCGGGGCAGTTCTAGGATTTATCGGCGCAGGTGGGGCCATGCTCTCGGTGCCGATTCTGATTTATCTCTTTAATTTCACTCCGCACCACGCATCAACGGCTGCGCTACCAATTGTCTTTGCTGCAGCCGCTGCTGGTTCAATCACAAAATTCAAAAGTAAAGATGTCCTCATCAAGGAAGCTACCGCTATTTGGGGCCTTGGCTTGGTTACAAATATCGGTGGCGCAGTTATTTCACATCACCTCAGCGACACCATAATTCTTACCGGCTTCGCACTCGTTCTCTTTCTGGCTGGTGGCTCAATGCTCATTAAACCCATTGCAGATAATCCCGAAAAGAGAATGTCGCCAGCGATCTTGCTCCTTGTCTCATTGGTGATTGGCTCCATGACGGGGATTTTTGGAATCGGCGGCGGCTTCTTAGCTATTCCCGTCCTTGTGCTCTTCTTTCATACCCCACAAAATAAAGCAGCCGGAACATCCCTTGTCATCATTGCCCTCAATTGCTTCACCGCATTTATTGCGCGATTTTCCACCTGGCATGAAATCTCCTGGGCCATTCCGCTGGCTATCGCGCTTTCGGCCATTCTTGTTGCACGTTTTGCATCCCGTGCAAGTTCTCGAGTATCGCAAGCCACGCTGCGCAAAGCTTTCGCCTTCTTATTATTTGCGATTGCCCTCTTTACGATTTTCCACGCACATGGATAGTGCGCGCTTGAAAACCTGCAACTACTAACATCACACACGGAAAAGCCATCGCAATTGGTAGCGAAGTCACCTCTGCAAATAATCCGATTGATGCCGGTCCAATAAAGAAGGCACCCAGACTAATTACTCCCACTCGCCCAATTGCTACCGATGGCGCAATTCCGGGAACCGAACTTGCCGCAAGAATGAAGGCAGGAAACATCGGTCCGATACCAAGACCAGCGCAGATAAAGCCGACGTTAATAACTATCAGAGCGCCAATTCGAGAGTGATCTGAGAGTGGAACTGCAATTGCAATCGAAGTTGCCCAAGCAAGACCACCGGCAAACCCGCCGATGCGCACTACGCGATCTGCGCCCCATTTTGTCAGTGCTCTATCGCCAAGGAACCTTGCAACAATCATTGCGAGTGCAAATGATGCAAATGCACTTGCATACCAACCCTTTGCAATCCCCATGTTTTCGCGGAGCAAAATTGCACCCCAATCACTTGCCGCACCTTCAGCGATGATTGCCGCCAGCATGCCAAAGCCAATTCCCCACAGCGCTAGTGCATCTTTACCGAAGAGTGAAACTTTTCCTGCCATCTCACTCTCAGTGCCTTCATGACCATCGACTTCATCCGGTAGTAAAGAACTATTTGAAATGAGTAGCGCGAAGAAAGCTACAGCTCCAATTGCAACGAGATTTCGCTCCGGTGAAATAATTCGCGAGATGCCACCACCAATAATCGTGGTGAGCAATGAGCCAACGCTCCACATGCCATGGAAGGAGGCCATGTAGCGCGCTTTACTTAACCGTTCCACAGCTACTGCTTGAGTGTTCAAGCAGACATCGAGTCCGGTGTAGCCCATGCCCAATAAAACTAAGGCGACAAAGAATCCTGCGCGCGAATGCGTTGTCGCACTCATAGCGATAAGTCCACAAGAAAGTATTACGCCAGTGAGATAAGCAATCTTTCGCGAACCAAATGTGTGTGCCAATCTCCCAGCAACTTGTGCGCCAAAGAGTGCGCCACAAGTAGATCCCAGAAGCATCAGCCCCAGCTGGCCATTGTTGAGAGCAAGTGAATCCTTGATTTCAGGGATTCGCGGAACCCAGGCCATCGAGACAACGCCCATGAGGAAGAAGGATCCCCATAGAGCGTTGCGTGCTTGATTAATGCGCGAGTGATGCACCATCTGCTGATTTAACCGCATCTTTGCCAATGTTGATCGTTACCAAGATAACAATCGCCGCAAGGGCTAAGAAAATAGCACCAAATTTGAATGCAACGGTAAATCCATGTACTTGAGCAAATGCCTGAAGGTTTTCACCCATTTCGCTATGTGCCTTCGAATAACTAGTTGCAGCAGTAACTGCAACAGTATTGAGAAGGGCCGCACCAAGTGAGCCGCCAATTTGCTGCGAGGTATTGACCATTGCACTGGCAACACCAGAATCACGTCCACCGATTCCATGAAGCCCAGTAGTTGCACTAGGAATAAAGACCATCGCTAAACCAGTACTCATAATGACGAGCGCGGGAAGGATGTGTGCGGCATAAGTTGATGTTGGTGTGATTTGCGAGAGAAGTAGCAAACCAATTGCACCCATGAATAGGCCAGTAAGCATTAATGGTCGAGGACCAATTTTTGGCATGAGAACTGAAGAAACTCCAGCAAATGCAATCACGCCAAATGAGAATGGCAAGAAAGCAAAGCCAGATTTCAATGGCGAATAGCCAAGTACTCGCTGCAAGTAAATGCTCAAGAATAAGAACATCGTAAATAGCCCGGCACCAACTAATAGCGTTGCCAGATAAGAACCACCACGATTGCGCTCTGCCAGAACTCGCATCGGAAGAATTGGCCCAGTCGTCTTCGACTCGATGTAGAAGAAGATTGCTAAAAAGAGTGCAGCAATAATAAAGAATTGGTAGGTGCTTGATTTCGCCCAGCCATGAGTTGCTGCTTGGCTAAATCCATAAACCAAACTTACTAATCCGATAGTTACTGTAATAGCGCCAGGAATGTCATAACTGTGATCACCCGAAGCTTTAGATTCGTGAATAAATGGAATTGCCAAGACAAGGGCAATCAACGCAATTGGAACATTGACACCTAAACACCAGCGCCAACTAAAGTATTGAGTCAGCGTGCCACCGAGAATTAATCCAATGGCCGCTCCGCCACCTGCGATCGCACCATAAACACCAAATGCTTTTGCTCGCTCTTTAGGAATCGTAAAGGTGACGTTCACCAATGAGAGTGCGGCAGGTGCAAGTAGCGCACCAAAAACGCCCTGCAGTGCGCGAGCACCGAAGAGCATTCCCTGATTAGCGGCAATTCCACCGAGGGCCGATGCGCCGGCAAAACCAGCCAGGCCAATCATGAAGGCGCGCTTTCGACCAATAAAATCTGCAATTCGCCCACCCAGTAGAAGGAGTGAACCAAATGCCAGTGTGTATGCAGTAACAATCCATTGGCGATTTGCTGCAGAAATTCCTAGATCCTGTTGTGCATTAGGAATAGCGATATTCACGATTGAACCGTCGAGAACCACCATTAATTGAGAAATTCCAATAACGGCTAACGCCCGCCATCTATTTGGATCTAAACCATCTTCTACGCGCGCTTTACTCACTGTGCTCCTCTACTTGGGATTGCGAAAAATGACTTCTGCGCCAATTCAGCGCAACCTCCGAAGTTTACTGATTGCATAGCAAAATCTCTTCGTGAAACTCACGCCACCGCTTAGAATCACGACATGGAAGGCATCCTGGAGCGAGCCACGGTTAAGCGCGTGCAATCAGCAATTATTGGCGCTGGCATGTCTGGCACTGTGATCGCTCTCACCGATTCTGCGCGTACTGCAGCAGAAGCTGCTGCTGCTTTGAATATTGAAGTGGGTCAAATTGCCTCATCACTTGTCTTCAAATTGCCTGATGAATCACCACTTCTGATTATCACCAGTGGCCGCCATCGGATTAATACCGAACTTGTTGCAAAGAATTTAGGTATTGCAGCTCTTGGTAGAGCAGATGCAGATTATGTAAAAACTGTCAGTGGCTTCTCAGTTGGCGGCGTTGCACCACTTGCTTGGGTTTCTCCCGCAACAATTCTCATTGATGAAGCGCTGAGCGATTATGAAGTTGTGTGGGCCGCAGGTGGACATCCTCATGCAGTCTTTCCAACAACTTTTGCAGAGTTAATCTCTTGCACAAAGGCTCGGCCCATGATTGTTGGTGATTAACCATGCGCTTGAAGTACGCGCGTAAAGGCAGTGGCGATCCCCTGGTATTTATTCACGGCCTTGGTTCGGCAGCAACTATCTGGCATTCTTTAACAGAACCGCTTGCTAATGATTTCGACACTATCTCGGTAGATCTGCCAGGACATGGCCAGAGTGATCTACCTGAAGGCATCGATGTAACACCAGAAGCGCTAGCTGATTATGTGATTGAAACCCTCGACCATTTACAAATTAAAACTTTTCATCTTGCTGGTAATTCTCTTGGTGGCTGGGTCGCACTCGAACTTGCTGCGAAATATCCCACTCGGGTTCGCTCTCTGGTTGGCTTTGCTCCTGCTGGGCTCTGGCTCACTCCATTTAGGTCGCGATATCCCGGAACAGCACTTCCGCGCATCGTTGCAAAGATTACATTTCCAATCACCCCACTTATCTTGCGCAGCAAAATAATTAGGAAGCTAGCATTTACAAACATCTCACCAAAAGCCGATCAACTTCAATTTAAAATATGTCTCGATGCCAGTCGTGCAATTGCAAAATCTCCTGGTTATTACCCAGCATGGAATGGAATGCTGCATCGCAGATTTGATAAGAAAATTCCTCCATCAATTCCAGTTGCGATTATTTTCGGTGATACTGATAAGACTCTGCCAGCACGCACATCGCAAGAGCGTTCTCTAGCGCCAAATCACAGTATTTGGCAGATTTGGCCAGAGTGCGGGCATGCCCCAATGTGGGACCAGCACGAGAAGTCGGTAGCGATTATTTATGAGATTGCAGGCAGCAAATGAAAGTAACAGTTCTCTACTTTTGGCGTATTAATCGCCAATCAATACCTGCGGCATTCTTTCGAATGGCGCTTGATCGGCGGGCGTTGAAGAGATCCACAGGCGTCAGTTTTGCAAAACTCTTGGGCTGCGGCAAAGGCGAGAGCTTTACCCCAAGCGATGCTGATCCACGTAGATGGGCAATTTTGATCACTATCGATGAAAGCCAGTTAGTAAATTTAGATAGCTCTTCTCTAGTGAAGAGATGGCGAAAAAAATCTACATCTGAATTCCGCGTGATGCTCGATGCAATTTCAGTTCACGGTGAGTGGTCCAAGCGCAAGCCATTTGAGATTAGTGCGCCAAAAGATTTCTCTGGCAAAGTGGTTGCAATCACACGAGCGCGAATTACCTGGCACCAGACACTTCGCTTTTGGCGCGCAGTTCCGCCAGTGACATCTGCACTCCATGTGGCTCCGGGATTAATTAAGGCAATTGGAATTGGTGAAGCACCGATTGGTTTACAGGGAACTTTCTCGATCTGGGAATCTGCGGCTGCAGTGCGAGCCTTTGCGTATCAAGGTGCGGCACATCAAGGCGCTATCGCAGCAACGAAGGAACATAACTGGTATTCCGAGGAGCTATTTGGCCGATTTGCAGTGCGTGAAGTCCGAGGAACCCTCGAATAGGGCAGACTACTTCTTATGTCACTTCGTCAATTTAACCCGCGGCGCAATCGCCGACGTGGAATTGCACCGGGTGCCAATCGCCTTCTTTTAACTACTTTATTTGCCACCATCGCACTTCAAATTTCTTATCCGCTACTCGATGGTGGCGCATTGCGCTTAGTTACCTTAATTACTGTTTATTGCGCGGCTGCCGCAATGCTGCTCCATGCTCTCTACTCCTATGGCAATCGATACTTCTTCACTTATCTGATCGTAACTTTTATATTTGGCTTCTTAATTGAGGAAATTGGCGTGCGAACCAGTTGGCCATTTGGTCAATACGAATATTCTGATTCACTCGGTATAAAACTTTCACACGTACCACTTGTTGTTCCCTTTGCTTGGATCATGATGGTTCATCCAGTACTTGTTGCAGCGCGACGAGTAACGAGTAATTGGGTCTTTCTCTACGGCGGAGTCTTATTGATGGTCTGGGACCTCTTCCTCGATCCGCAGATGGTGAGCGCTGGGCGATGGAGTTGGAAATTCGATGGGGCTCACGTTCCCTTTCAACCTGAGATTCCACTCTCTAACGCTGCAGGATGGTTGCTCTCTGGAATGGCTATTGTCGGAGTACTTCACCTTGTACTTCCGCGGGAGCGACGAAAACAAGCAGCATCCTCTACAGCTGTTGATATCTTTTTAGCGTGGACTTGGTTTGCCGGAGTGATTGGAAATATTTTCTTCTTCCATCGTCCAGCAATTGGTCTTGCAGTTGGAACCATCTTTCTGCTGGCTTTTCTTCCCTATCTTTTCGCTCGCTCAGTAACAGGCGAATAATTCAATCGTGTTCTTTCTAGATTGCTTCGTTCTTCTCTTTCTCTCTATTTCAATTTCTAATTCCTTCCTGCTTAGAAAACCTAGAAATCAAGAGCAGCAATTACTGCCCAGTGTGGGAGTTCTAGTTCCTATGCGCAATGAGGTAGAGAATGTGGCAGAACTGGTCGCATCTCTCAAAGCCCAACGTGGACTCTCTCGTGCACACTTCTACCTACTCAATGACAATTCAACAGATCAGACCTTCCAACTCCTTCAGGCTTCAATTGGAACAGATCCAAGATTTACTGTGATCGATGGTTCAGAACTTGGCGCTGGTTGGCTCGGTAAACCATTTGCCCTTCAACAACTATTTACAGCCTCTGATGAAGAGATACTCATAACCTTAGATGCCGATGTGCGTCTCACCCCAAATGCCATTGCTAGTTCTGTATCACTCATGCTAAAAAGTAATTTAGATTTTCTCTCTCCCTACCCTAAGCAATTCGCAGCCTCCATGAGTGAGCGGTTAATTCAACCCTTGTTGCAATGGAGCTGGTTCTTTACTCTCCCACTTCGTATCGCCGAAGGCGCGCCACGCACATCTATGGCGGTGGCAAATGGTCAGTTTTTTATCGTTAAAAGAAGCGCCCTAATAACAATCAATGGATTTAATGCAATCAAATCCGAAGTTATTGATGACATCGCTCTTGCGCGAGAATTGATAAGTAATAAGTTTCGTGGCGGAGTAGCAGATGGTTCAGAGGTTGCTCACTGTCGGATGTATCGCAATTGGCGCGAACTTCGTGCCGGTTACGGTAAATCTCTCTGGAAGGCCTTCCCAACACCACTCACATCAATTGCGGTGGGAATTTTTCTGATCGCTACATGCATTGCGCCACTCTGCTTTGGGCTTATGGGAAATATATGGGGCTGGCTCGGTTATTTCCTCGTTGTATTAAGTCGAGTCATAACTGCGCTACGTACCGGTGGTCGCGCTATTGATTCGCTCCTGCATCCCATTTCAATTGCACTTCTGATTTACCTTGCACTTTATTCATGGGCCAAGCGCGGACAGGTGCAATGGAAGGGGCGCACGGTATGAGCAAGATCGTCGTTATCGGCGCAGGTATTGGCGGCATGAGTGCAGCGGCTCGGCTAGCCAAGGCTGGCCACGATGTAAGTATTTATGAAGCAAGTGATCGCTCCGGTGGCAAATGTCGCACTGAATGGATCGGTAAATATGCATTTGATACTGGTCCATCACTTCTCACTCTGCCGGCCGTCTTCAAAGATCTCTTCTTAAAAACTGGTGGCCATCTGCAGCACCAAGTTGAGCTCACGCCAGTTAATCCTGCATTTGATTATCGCTTCCATGATGGCACTCAGGTAACTTTTGAAAATCTCTCGCACCATCAAACTTTGCAAAATATTGAGGCAGCATTTGGCCCAACTGCGCGTGATGAATGGCGCAAGCTCATGAAGCGAGCTGCGAAGATGTGGGACACCTCGCGCGAGGCATTTATTGAATCAGAGCTCACCTCTATTGCATCCCTCTTTAAACGCCCCAGTTTTTTTGGTGATCTCTTCACCATTGCACCGTGGAAATCACTTCGCCAATTAACTTCAGAAATTACCAAGGACTCACACCTGCGCTACATCATTGATCGCTACGCCACCTACACCGGTTCTGATCCCAGGCTTGCACCTGCGGTATTACTCAGTATCGCCTTCGTTGAAGAGAGTTTTGGCGCGTGGCACATCAGTGGCGGGGTTGGAAAGTTATCGGAAGCACTGGAAGAGCGTTGCCGCAAAGTAGGTGTCACGTTTCACTTTAACTCTGAAGTTTCCGAAATTATTCAAGATGGCAAGAAAGCGACAGGTATCCAACTTCGGAGCGGTGAAAAAATAGTTACTGACATTGTTATCTCTAATAGTGATGCGGCTAATACCTATCACTATTTACTTCCGACGAATTTACCCGCAACCCGAAAGGCACGAAAGTCGCTGGAGAAGAGTCAATCTTCACTTGCTGGCTTCTCGCTCCTGCTTGGCCTTCGACCAGATGAGAGTGCACAGCGCCTCAACCACCACACAGTTCTCTTTCCGGAAAATTACGAAGATGAGTTCGATGCCATCTTCACTCGTAACGAACCAGTACCCAATCCCACAATTTACATCTGCGCCCCTGACGATAAGGCGATGGTGAAAACTGAGGGACATGAGAGTTGGTTTGTATTAGTAAATGCACCGCGACATAGTGTGACTGGTGATGGCTTTGATTGGTCAGATGAAAAATTTAGCCAGAGCTATGCGGCAAAAATCATCGATGCAATTGAGGCCCGAGGTATCTCGGTGCGCTCTCGGCTAGAGGTAATGGAGATTCGTACACCACTTGATTTACAAAATGCCGTTTTGGCACCGGGTGGTTCAATCTATGGCAGCTCAAGTAATGGTGCGCGATCTGCATTCTTGCGGGCTAAGAATCGCTCACCACTCAAGAATCTCTATTGCGTAGGAGGTTCGGCCCATCCAGGTGGTGGATTACCACTAGTTGGAATCAGTGGCGAAATTGTGGCTAACGCAATTGTTGGTAAGTCACCCGCAGCACCTGGAGCACACTAAAAGTTTGCATCGCCGTTAATGCAATCGCCACAACGGTTGCCGAGTTGCCACCAAAAATTGCACTAGCAAGAATCGCAATGATTACAGCGATAGCGCGCACTGGCCGCTCTGCAGGAGTAACAACTCCCAATTGGTGAATACCGATTCCACCAAGTCGTGCTCGCGCATATTCTTGAACGCTAGCCAGAATTACCAGCGTGCAGACCAAAACTAATGGCACGCCAAGTTGATAAAGGGCAACGCCCCATGCGAATTCGGC
>JBAXNY010000015.1:0-15339 GCA_037133535.1 Actinomycetes bacterium | reverse complement strand
AGTCCATACATAGTGTCGATTTCTACTGGTGAGAGATTCACGACGGTGTCTTTCAAGGTAAAGCGCGCATCTTTATGGTTGAGAGTGAGTTCGCGATTAATAACAAATGGATACTTGAGAAGTTTTACAGAAACATTGACTTTCACAAATTCTGGAGACTCTTCGATTGATGTGAC
This sequence comes from Actinomycetes bacterium, assembly GCA_037133535.1. Taxonomy (GTDB): domain Bacteria; phylum Actinomycetota; class Actinomycetes; order Nanopelagicales; family Nanopelagicaceae; genus WLQV01. The sequence goes on along the minus strand of JBAXNY010000015.1, from coordinate 15,163 downwards.
ATCCCATGGAAGAAGTGCAGATTCACCATGTTGGCCAAAGTCGGCACCATCTACATCGGTAGGTGCGCCGCCACTTGGGAAAATTACCTGCCAGCCACCGTGGTACTCATCCATAAATGAACCGAGTGGACTTGGGTAATTTGCATTGGGGCGACCATCTGGGAAATTATCATTGCGCATCCAAGAGAGATCTAAATCTGTTGGCTTATAAAGAATCTCGTAGAGATCGCAACCGCGGCCAAGGAGAAAACTTAAGCGAATCTTCTCATTCTCCATAACGAGAATGGGATGCTCACCTAAACGTAAATTACTTTGAACGCGGGCTCCGTAGTTGCGCATGATCTACCTTTCGATTCTGGTGCTGTAATTCTTGCCAATCTTGTGCGATTTGGGAAGAGCGTCTTATCTAATGATCAAAAATTGGCTCAGGGTTTTCATAAACCTGACCATTGGCGCCAAAGATCAAGAAGCGGGTAAAGCCGCGAGTGAACCAGCGATCGTGAGTTACCGAGACGACTGAGCCTTGATATTGCTCAAGCGCTGATTCCAAACTCTCTGCACTGGCTAAATCCAAGTTATCGGTTGGCTCATCAAGCAGCAGCAGAGTCGAGCCAGAGAGTTCGAGCATTAAGACTTGAAAGCGAGCTTGCTGTCCGCCAGAAAGGGAAGAGAAACGTTGCTCTGCTTGATTATGAATTTCATATTTCCCAAGCACGCTCTTGGCCGGTCCGAGTTGCAATGAATATTCCTCCCAGAGAATCTCCAAGAGCGACTTACTTTCAAACTCTGGATGGGCATGAGTTTGTGCGAAATAACCAACAGTTACACGTGCACCTAACTTAAACTCCCCCGTGAATTTCACAGTGGGGTCGCCAGAAATCATGCGCAAGAAGTGAGACTTTCCGCTGCCATTCTTACCAAGTACGGCAACTCGATCACCATAAAAGATTTCGAAGTTAAATGGATCGGTGAGGCCTTGCAGTGCAATGTTTTCAAAGTTTGCAACGCGCACACCGGTACGTCCACCCTTCAAACCAACTCGAACATTCTGCTCAGTTGGTGGTGGCGGTGGCGGACCAGCCTCTTCAAATTTGCGTAGTCGCGTCTGCATCGCGCGATATTTCGGTGCCATCGCAGGGGAGCTCTTCGTCTGGTTATAAAGAGTAAGTACCAATTCTTTAAGTCGTGAGTGCTCTTCTTCCCAGCGCTGGAGAACTTCAGCAAACCTTGCATTGCGTGCCTTGCGCGCTTCATGCCATGTTTCAAACTTTCCACCATGCACCCAGGTGCTATTTCCGGCCGCTCCCTCTTCAAGTGTGACAACGCGATTGGCAACGCGATCGAGCAATTCACGATCGTGGCTCACAAAGAGCACAGTCTTACTGGTCTGCATCACTACTTCTTCTAACCAACGCTTGGATGGTACATCTAAGTAGTTATCTGGCTCATCAAGAAGCAGTACCTCTTCTGGTCCTTGCAAAAGCGCCCGCAGAACTAACTTCTTCTGCTCACCGCCAGAAAGGGTATTCACTTCGCGCTCTGCCACACGATCAAATGGTTTATCTAAAGTTTCAGTACAGCATTCATCCCAGATCACTTCGAAGTCATAACCGCCAGCATCGCCCCAATCGACAAGTGCTTGCGCATAAGCCATCTGGTCGCGCTCTTCATTGCGGGTATTCATGAGCTCTTCGGTCTTCTTCACTTGTGCTGCTGCATCTTGCAGACGCTTTGGCGCCACTGAAAGCAGGAGATCGCGCACTGTTGAGCCATCACGTACTGAACCAATAAATTGGCGCATCACACCAAGACCACCAGAGATTGCGATGCTGCCTGATTCTGGTTCGAGGTCGCCAGAGATCATACGAAGGAGCGTGGTTTTACCGGAACCATTTGCACCAATGAGTGCCACTTTCGCACCATCGCCAACGCGGAAGTTCACGTTGTTAAGCAGGATGCGACCATCCGAAAGTGAGTAGTCAATACCGCTCACATCAATGTGTCCCATTAATCCTCTTCAATTCTCTTAGCAAGAGTTAGGCGAACCCGTTCCTGTAATTCCTCCGACGGTGGGTAATCTACTTGGCGCAGCGTCAAACCACGAGCTGGAAAAACCAAACTATCGGAAATCCGCTCTTTATTATTTAAAGTGGTTATTAACCAATCGATCGGGAATCGTCCTTCACCGACGCAGACTAAGGCGCCTACAAGATTGCGGACCATTGAATAACAGAAGGCATCGGCGCTCACTTCTGCGATGACATAGCCGGCACTATCGCGCTCCCATGAGAATGTGAGTAGTCGGCGCAGCGTTGTGCCACCTTCACGGAATTTACAGAACGCGGCAAAATCAAATTCACCTATCAACTTGCTACTTGCCTCATTCATTTTTTCAATGTCCAGTGGGCGATACCAAGGCGCAGTATCGAAGCGATGGAGCGGTGGAATTGCGCAATTATTATCTTGAATTCGGTAGGTGTAATGGCGCGCAAGGGCTGAGAATCTGGCATGAAATCCAGGAGGTGCAATGCTGGCTTTATTAATCCGTACATCTTCATCGAGAATTCGATTTAACTTATAAGCCAACTCATCAAAGTCCCAACCGATCGCACCTGGTTGATTCTCAGGGATATCTACATGAACTACTTGACCTGTGGCATGAACTCCGGCATCGGTGCGACCAGCAACGATTGTTTCGCATTTGACCCTGGTGATTTTCTCGAGCGCACTCTCAACTTCACTTTGAATCGTGCGGCGATCTGGTTGTTTACCCCAGCCAAAGAAATTCGTTCCATCGTAGGAAATATCTAGGCGTAAACGAAGAAACCCACTCTCGGCAAAGAGAGTGGGCTCCGTCATTGAATAAGGTGCGAGTGAAGTTACTCGGCGCTCTTCTTTGCAGCAGCTTTCTTAGCCGGTGCCTTCTTGGCAACCTTCTTTGCTGCGGTTGCAGTTGCTTTCTCAGCCTCTGAAACTGTTGCAGCCTTAGCTGGTGTGCCATCGCGAAGAACTTCGATTACTGCCATTGGCGCATTGTCGCCTTTGCGTGGACCGATTTTAGTAATGCGGGTGTAGCCGCCATTGCGCGCTTCAAAACGTGGACCAATCTCAGTGAAGAGAGTGTGAACAACGCTCTTGTTGGCAATGGTTGCCATGACGCGACGACGAGCAGGGAGGTCACCCTTCTTTGCAAAGGTAATGAGCTTCTCCGCTAGTGGGCGAAGACGCTTTGCCTTTGCTTCAGTTGTGGTGATCTTTCCGTGTTGGAAAAGTTGTTCAGCAAGTGTTCCGAGCAATAAACGCTCGTGTGCTGGACCGCTTCCAAGACGTGGACCTTTAGTTGGCTTTGGCATGGTGGTTCTCCTTATGCCTGCTCTGAATCAACGAAGTCATCGTCAATGTTCGCATCGTAATTTTGATGTTGGGTTGGATCAAAGCCTGCTGGGCTGTCCTTCATTTGAAGGCCCATTGATACCAACTTTGCCTTAACTTCGTCGATGGACTTTGATCCAAAGTTACGAATGTCGAGCAAATCAGCTTCGGAGCGAGAGACTAATTCACCAACAGTGTGAATTCCTTCGCGCTTCAAACAGTTGTATGAACGAACTGTGAGATCGAGATCTTCAATCGGTGTCGCATAATCTTGCGCACGTGCATTGTCGCTCTCGGATGGTCCCATTTCAATACCTTCAGCATTGACATTGAGTTCGCGAGCAAGACCGAAGAGTTCAACAAGAGTCTTTCCAGCTGATGCAACAGCATCGCGTGGCTTCATTGAGGACTTAGTCTCAACATCGACTACAAGGCGATCGAAGTCTGTGCGCTGTTCAACGCGAGTTGCTTCGACTTTGTAAGTCACCTTGAGCACTGGAGAGTAAATGGAATCGACTGGAATGCGACCAATTTCTGCTCCAGCTTGCTTGTTCTGCACTGCAGTGACGTAACCACGGCCACGCTCTACAGTGAGTTCGATTTCAATATCAGCTTTTCCATTTGCAGTTGCAATGTGCAGATCTGGGTTATGGACACCAACGCCAGTAGGGACTGCAATGTCAGCACCTGTAACGGCGCCTGCGCCCTTCTTGCGGATGTAGAGAGTGCTTGGCTCATCATTTTCAGATGAGAGCACCAAATTCTTGATGTTCAAGACGATGTCGGTGAGGTCTTCCTTGACTCCCTCAAGTGAGGTGAATTCATGAAGCGCACCTGCAACGCGAATACTGGTGACAGCTGCACCAGGAATCGAGGAGAGCAAGGTACGACGCATTGAATTGCCAAGGGTGTAACCAAAGCCTGGTTCTAGTGGCTCGATGATGAACCGTGAACGATTCTCAGCTACTACTTCTTCGGTGAGGGTGGGACGTTGTGCAATTAGCACTGTTGCTCCTCCATATCTAAGGGAGATCCACTATTTGATCTCCTACTTTGCCTGCTGACCGTACGTATTAAATTTTTGCTGCTAGAACAATTACTGCTGGGACGAATTACTTCTGTACGAATTACTTGGAATAAAGTTCAACAATCAACTGCTCTTGAACTTGAGTATCAATTACTGCGCGAGCTGGAACACCGTGAATGATGATGCGCATCTGCGAACCAACAACTTCCATCCACGCTGGAACTGCCTTCTCGCCAAGTTCTGCACTGGCCACGATGAATGGTGTGAGATCAAGGGACTTTGGAAGTACATCGATAACATCCATTGGAGTGACACGGAATGAAGGAATGTTGACCTTCTTGCCATTCACTGTGAAGTGACCGTGACGCACGAGTTGACGTGCCATGTCGCGGCTCTTTGCAAAACCGGCACGGAAAACTACGTTATCGAGACGAGTCTCAAGGATGACTAGGAGATTATCGCCAGTCTTACCTTGGCGACGGTTCGCCTCTTCGTAGTAACCACGGAATTGCTTCTCGAGTACACCGTAAATGCGAGCGCACTTCTGCTTCTCACGCATCTGAAGTAGGTACTCAGACTCTTTTGCACGGCCACGGCCATGTTGTCCTGGTGGATAAGGACGTGACTCAATTGGACACTTAGGTCCATCGCACTTGGATCCTTTGAGGAAAAGTTTTACCTTTTCGCGTCGGCAGCGCTTGCAGTCTGCACCGGTATAACGAGCCATGTTTTGTACTCTCCTTAGACTCTGCGAGGTTTGGTTGGACGGCAACCGTTGTGCGGCGCTGGTGTTACATCAGCGATCGCTCCAACTTCTAAACCTGCTGCCTGTAGTGAACGGATTGCAGTCTCGCGTCCAGAACCTGGACCCTTAACAAATACATCGACCTTCTTGAGGCCATGCTCTTGCGCCTTGCGTGCTGCAGCTTCTGCTGCCATCTGCGCTGCGAAAGGTGTTGATTTACGTGAGCCCTTGAAGCCAACTTGGCCAGATGATGACCAAGAAATTACAGCGCCAGTTGGGTCAGTAATAGAAATGATGGTGTTATTGAAAGTTGACTTGATGAAGGCAAGACCGGTTGCAACGTTCTTCTTCTCCTTCTTACGAGTCTTCACTTTGCCCTTAACTGCTGCAGCGGGCTTTGCTTTAGGAGCGGCCATTACTTAGTCACCATTTTCTTACCAGCAATTGCTTTACGTGGACCCTTACGAGTACGAGCATTGGTATGTGTGCGCTGACCGCGAACAGGAAGTCCCTTGCGGTGGCGAATGCCTTGATAGCTTTGAATTTCAACTTTGCGACGAATGTCGCCGGAGATTTCACGGCGAAGATCGCCCTCAATCTTGAAGTTAGCTTCGATGAATTCACGAAGCTTTGCCAACTCTGGTTCTTGCAGATCCTTCACGCGAGTATCTGGACTAATGCCAGTTGCCGCGAGAGTCTTCTGCGAACGAGTGAGCCCCATTCCGAAGATATATGTAAGTGCGATCTCGACCCGCTTTTCGCGTGGCAGATCAACACCAACTAAACGTGCCATTGTGTTTACCGTTCTTTAATCCGACAGGTCCTCCGCAACACTTCCCATCATGTGATGGGCCTCAGCCTGTCGGACCAAGGGTCTGGCTAATTTCTTAACCAGTCGTGCCACGCGTACTTATTTACTGCGGTACTACTTTGTAAAACTATCCCTGACGTTGCTTGTGTCGGAGGTTGTCGCAGATGACCATGACAACGCCCTTGCGACGGATGACTTTGCACTTATCGCAAATCTTCTTGACGCTTGGCTTTACCTTCATCTTTAACTCTCCTACTTATAACGGTAGATAATGCGACCTTTTGTAAGGTCGTACGGACTCAATTCAACGATTACACGATCGGCTGGAAGGATACGAATGTAGTTCTTTCGCATCTTCCCGCTAATGTGCGCGAGAACTTTGTGCCCATTGGTTAACTCCACACGAAACATTGCGTTCGGTAGTGCTTCAGCAACGGTGCCTTCAATTTCGATAGCACCATCTTTACTTGCCAAGCGTTACCTACTTCTCTGTCTTTGGATGGAGATGCCCACTGGATGAGCAGAGGATGAGTCTAAAGGCGAGGGACCAATAAGGGAAATCCGCTGATTGAGGCGGGCAACTTACACCTGGCCGGGTCAAAATCGCCCCAATTAGGCCAGCAGGTCGGAGATTTCTACCCCGAGTGCGCCAAGGCGCTCTCTTCCGCCATCGAGGGCGGTCAATACGAAGGGGCGGCCATCTGGCAGGAGCGCATAGGAATTCTCCCAATGTGATCCTCGAGATGCATCATTGGTGACAACGGTCCAATCATCTTTCAATACATGAGTCTTATGTGTGCCACGAGTAATCATCGGCTCAATTGCAAGTGCAATACCCACCTCGAGTTTGGGACCAAAGCCAGCTTTACCAAAATTGAGAACATGGGGTTCTTGATGCATTGCTGTACCAATGCCATGTCCACCATACTCCTGCAAAATTCCATACTTGCCTTCTGAATCAATGTAACTCTGGATGGCGTGACCAATGTCAGAGAGCGGTGCGCCGAGTTTGCCGGCGGCGATTCCGCGCCACATTGATTCTTCACAGACATCGATCATTTTCTGATCTATCGGATCTGCTTTACCGACAATTACTGAGATTGCAGCATCGCCGTGCCAGCCATCAATGATGGCGCCACAGTCAATAGAAACTACATCACCGGATTCAATAACGCGATCACTCGGAATTCCGTGAACAATTTCATCATTGATTGAAATACAGATTGTCGCTGGAAAGCCGTGATAGCCGAGAAAATTAGAAGTGCCGCCGCCGCGCTTGATATTCGCTGCAGCGATGGCATCAAGGGCATCGGTGCGCATTCCCACCTTGATTGATTCTTGTAGCTGAGCAAGAGTCTGGCCGACAAGTAAGCCAGCTTTACGCATAACTTTAAGTTGATCGAGTGATTTAATTTCGATAGCCATGAAAATTACTTTGTAAGTGTTGAGATGGCGCGTGCAGTAATTTCTGCCACGGAGCCAGTTGCACTTATTGTCGCAAGGAGTCCTTCACCGCGATAGAAATTTACAATCGGTGCTGTCTGGCTCTCGTAAACTTCAAGGCGACGTGAGATAACTTCCTCTTTATCGTCATCGCGTTGGTACAACTCGCCACCACATGATGGGCACTTGCTCTCGCCCACGGTTGGCTTGCCACAATCGCGACAGGTGCGGCGGGAAGATAAGCGATCGATAATCTCTTTATGAGAAAGTGTCAGTTCAAGCACTGCATCGAGCGGTGTTGATTTACTCGCCAAAATTTCGCGCAGGACTTCGGCTTGGGCAACGTTGCGCGGAAAGCCATCAAGGAGAAAGCCATTGACTGCATCAGCATGAGTAAGGCGATCGGCCACCATCTCATTGGTAACTGAATCAGGAACAAGTTCGCCGCGATCCATAAATGATTTCGCCTTCTCGCCCAGCGCAGTTCCAGCCTTAAGATTTGCGCGGAAAATATCGCCAGTGGCAATGTGTGGAATAGCGAAGTGCTCAGCTAAGAAGACAGCCTGAGTTCCTTTACCGGCGCCAGGTGGGCCAACGAGTACTAAACGCATTGAAGTTTCGCGCTACAAATTAGCGCAAGAAACCTTCGTATGAACGTTGTTGCAGCTGGCTTTCAATCTGCTTTGCAGTATCAAGACCAACACCAACCACGATCAAGATGGCAGTACCACCGAATGGGAAGTTCTGGGTCGCACCGAAGAGAATAAGAGCGAAGATAGGAATGGTGGCAACGAGTGCCAAGTAAACCGAACCTGGCGCTGTGATGCGTGAGAGAACATATTGCAAGTACTCCGCTGTCGGACGACCGGCGCGAATACCTGGAATAAAGCCACCATAAGTCTTCATGTTATTGGCAACTTCTTCTGGATTGAAAGTAATTGCAACATAGAAGTAGGTGAAGAAAATAATCATCAGTGCATAGGAGGCGATGTAGATCGGGTGATCGCCCTTAACGAAGTTACGGCTAACCCATACTGCCCAGCCCGCTTGGCTGTTGGTGAAGTTCACGATAAGTGAAGGAATGTAAAGAAGTGAGGATGCAAAGATCACTGGAATAACGCCAGCTTGGTTAACTTTGATCGGAATGTAAGTAGAAGTTCCGCCGTAACTTTGACGGCCAACCATGCGCTTTGCATATTGCACTGGAATACGACGCTGTGCTTGTTCCACGAATACAACAGCGGCGACGACAACAACACCTACTGCGAGAACAAAGAGGAAGGCGAAGAGGCCCTTCTGCAATTTGATGCTCCATAGGTTGCCAGGGAAACCTGCTGCGATTGATGTAAAGATCAGAATCGACATTCCATTACCAACGCCACGATCAGTGATGAGCTCACCGAGCCACATAATTACCGAAGTTCCGGCAGTCATGATGAAGATCATGGTGACGATTCGTACCCATGATGTGTCAGGAACAATTGGTAGAGAACAACCAGAGATCAGACGACCTGGGATACGAGCAACCGCAATCAAGCCAGTTGATTGCAAGATCGCAAGGCCAATAGTGAGATAACGGGTGTACTGAGTGAGCTTGGCAGTTCCGGATTGACCCTCTTCTTTCAAAGCTTCAAAGCGTGGGATAACCACGGTAAGAAGTTGAATGATGATCGAGCTGGTGATGTAAGGCATGATTCCCAGCGCAAAGACGGAGAGATGCAAGAGCGCACCACCGCTAAAGAGGTTAATCAGACCAAAGAGACCACCGGATTGAACTTGCTTCAAGCAGCTCTGCACATTGACGTAGGAAACGCCAGGTGTAGGAACTACAGAACCAAAGCGAAAGAGCGCCATGATCGAGAGAGTAAAGAAAATTTTACGGCGTAGGTCTGGAGTCTTAAACGCCTTACCAAATGCTGCAAGCATCGCTACTCTCCCGTTTCAAATCTCTGACGTGGCTTTACTTAGATCGTCTTAGTAGTTCCACCAGCTGCGGCAATCTTTTCTACTGCAGATGCAGAGAATGCATTAGCTGATACTGAAACCTTGACTGAGATTTCGCCATTGCCAAGCACCTTAACTGGATGGCTATCGCGAACTGCACCTTTAGCAATGAGATCTGCGATTGTGACATCGCCACCCTTTGGATAAAGCGCATTAATAGTAGAAACGTTGACCGCTTGGTACTCGATACGTTCTGGATTCTTAAAGCCACGCAACTTTGGCAAGCGCATAACTAGTGGTAACTGACCACCTTCGAAACCAATACGAACGACGTTACGGGCACGTGTTCCTTTACCGCCGCGACCGGCAGTCTTTCCCTTAGATGCTTCGCCGCGACCCTTACGAGTCTTGACTTTCTTAGCACCAGGAGCTGGACGCAAATGATGAAGTTTGAGCGTCATATTTATTCAACCTCCTCAACCTTGATCAAATGGCGAACGGCGTGAACCATGCCACGGATCTCTGGACGATCTTCTTTTACAACAACATCGTTGATGCGCTTGAGTCCAAGTGAACGCAAGGTGTCGCGCAACTCTGGCTTACTGCCAACCTTTGAGCGAATCTGTGTGACTTTAAGACGTGGCATTAGGCACCTACCGTAATTTGTGATGCGCGAATGATTGCAGCGGGTGCAACATCGGCAAGTGGACGACCGCGGCGTGCAGCGATCGCTTCTGGGCTCTCGAGTTGCTTCAATGCAGCAACAGTGGCGTGAACCATGTTGATTGCATTATTTGAACCGAGTGACTTGGTAAGTACATCTGTGATTCCAGCGCACTCAAGAACGGCACGAACTGGACCACCGGCGATTACACCAGTACCAGGACTTGCTGGGCGAAGTAGAACAACGCCAGCTGCAGTCTCACCTTGAACTGGGTGAGGAACTGTTCCTTGAATACGTGGCACAGTGAAGAATGATTTCTTCGCTTCTTCAACAGCCTTAGCAATTGCTTGTGGAACTTCTTTCGACTTTCCATAACCAATTCCTACTTGGCCATTGCCATCTCCCACTACAACGAGTGCAGTGAATGAGAAGCGACGTCCACCCTTAACAACTTTAGATACGCGGTTGATGAAGACAACGCGCTCCATGAAAGGACTCTTATCCTGTTGGCGATCATCGCGACGTTCGCGACGCTCACGACGTTCTCCCTTAGGAGCCTCTTCGCGATTTGTTGCTGGAACGATGGCCATTAGAAGTCCAATCCATTCTCTCGAGCACTGTCAGCTACAGCTGCAATACGACCGTGATACTTATTTCCGGCGCGATCAAAGACCACTGAAGTAATTCCAGCTTCCTTTGCACGCTTTGCAATAAGTGCTCCTACTTGACGTGACTTTGCAGTCTTGTCACCAGATGCACCACGAAGATCTGCTTCCATAGTGGAGGCAAATGCAATGGTGCGGCTCTGAGTGTCATCGACTACCTGCACAAAGAGGTGGCGAGTTGAGCGAGAGACGACTAGGCGAGGACGCTCAGAAGTTCCGGAGACCTTCTTGCGAACACGGAAGTGACGACGACGGCGGGCATTTGTTGCCGAGCCTTTAAGGACTTTTACTCCAATTGCCATTACTTCTTACCTGTCTTTCCCTGCTTGCGACGAACTGTTTCGCCTTGCAAACGTAGACCCTTACCCTTGTATGGATCGGCCTTACGTAACTTCTTCACCTTTGCAGCTACTTCGCCAACTAATTGCTTATCAATTCCAGAGATGTGGAAGAGAGTTGGTGAATCAACTTTGAAGGTAATTCCTTCTGGTGCAGGAAATGCGATTGGGTGGCTGTATCCGAGCAAGAACTCAAGGTCTTTGCCCTTCTCCGCTACGCGGTAACCAACACCAACGATTTCAATCGTCTTGGTGTATCCATTTGTTACACCTTCGACCATGTTGGCAACGAGGGTGCGTGATAGACCGTGGAGTGAACGAACGATGCGCTCTTCATTAGGGCGCACTACGTTGAGAATTCCCTCGCTCTGTGAAACATGAATGGGTTCAGCAATTACACGTGAGAGTGAACCCTTAGGTCCCTTAACGGCAACTTCTTGACCATTAATACTTACTTCAACACCCTTAGGTAGAGTGATTGGCATTTTTCCAATACGTGACATAACGATCACCATACGTAGGCGAGAACTTCTCCGCCTACGCCTTGCTTATTGGCTTGCTTGTCAGTGAGCAAACCAGATGAAGTAGAGATAATCGCAACACCGAGGCCACCAAGTACTTTTGGTAGCGCAGTTGACTTTGCGTATACGCGAAGACCTGGCTTGCTCACGCGACGAAGTCCAGCAATCGAACGTTCGCGGTCAGGGCCAAACTTCAAATCTAAGACGAGAGTCTTGCCGACTCCGGATGGATTTGCATCAACGCGGTATCCCCCGATGAAACCCTCTTGCTGCAAGATTGCAGCAATGCGGGTCTTTACCGATGATGACGGCATAGAAACCGAATCATGGTAAGCCGAGTTCGCGTTGCGCAGACGAGACAACATGTCTGCGATCGGATCTGTCATTGTCATACGTGGCCTCTTGGCCTTTCTCGAGCTGGTTTCTTTTCAGACCTTGCTCGTAGTTGGTGTTACACGGATAAAAGTTTTACCAGCTTGCCTTTGTAATGCCAGGAAGTTCACCGCGGTGTGCCATCTCTCGGAAGCAGATGCGGCAAATTCCGAATTTTTGATAAACAGCGTGGGTACGACCACAGCGCTGGCATCGTGTGTAACCACGAACCTTGAACTTTGGCTTACGAGCTGCTTTTACTTTGAGCGATGTCTTAGCCATTAGTTCTCCTTGAAGGGAAAGCCGAGCATCTTAAGAAAAGCGCGACCCTCATCATCGTTGGTGGCAGTGGTAACAACGGTGATGTCCATACCACGTGGACGATCAACTTTGTCTTGTTCGATCTCAGGGAACACAACTTGCTCAGTGAGACCAAAGGTGTAATTGCCATTTCCATCAAATTGCTTTGGTGAAAGTCCACGGAAGTCGCGGATACGTGGCAATGAGATAGAGAGCAAGCGATCGCAGAACTCCCACATACGATCGCCACGTAGTGTTACGTGTGCGCCGATTGGTTGTCCTTCACGCAATTTAAATTGCGCGATTGACTTGCGAGACTTAGTCACTTGTGGCTTCTGGCCAGTGATTGTGGCGAGGTCGCGAATTGCACCTTCGATCAACTTGGAGTCACGAGCTGCTTCGCCGACACCCATGTTGACCACAATCTTGGTCAAGGTAGGAATCTGCATCACATTGGCGTAACCAAATTGGCTCTTGAGCGCTGGCGCGATTTCTGCGCGGTAGCGGCTCTTGAGACGAACATCAACTGCTGTTGACATTAGATGTCCTTTCCGGTGCGACGGGAAATGCGCACATTCTTACCAGCATCATCTTGGCGAGCGCCAAGACGTGTTGCTTTGCCATCGCCATCAACGAGCATCACATTAGAAATGTGAATCGCTGCTTCAACGGTCAAAATTCCGCCAACTTTAACGCCACGATCACCAGTGCTCTCTTGGGTGTGACGCTTAACGCGGTTAACACCTTCAACGAGTACGCGATCTGCGAGAACATCGAGGACTTTGCCACTTGTTCCCTTATCTTTTCCGGCGATCACAAGAACTGTGTCACCTTTACGAATCTTCGCCATGGTTAGAGCACCTCCGGAGCTAACGAGATGATCTTCATAAAGCGCTTATCGCGAAGTTCACGAGCAACTGGCCCGAAGATACGTGTGCCGCGTGGCTCGCCATCTGCCTTAAGGATCACTGCTGCATTCTCATCAAACTTGATGTATGAACCATCTGGACGGCGACGCTCTTTTACAGTGCGCACGATTACCGCCTTGACGACTTCACCCTTCTTGACCTGTCCGCCAGGAATTGCATCCTTAACAGAGCAGACGATGATGTCGCCGATGCCGGCATAGCGACGGGAGGAGCCACCGAGCACGCGAATACAGAGAAGCTCTTTGGCTCCTGTGTTATCCGCTACCCGTAGGCGCGACTCTTGTTGAATCATTTCTTTTCCTCTTCCCTAACTCGCTACTTAGCTTTTTCGATAATTTCGACAACGCGCCAACGTTTTGTTGACGAGATTGGCCGAGTCTCCATGATCAACACGCGATCACCGATACCGGCTGCATTTGCTTCATCATGCGCTTTCAACTTATGTGAGCGCATCATAACTTTGCTATAGAGACCATGCTTAACGCGATCTGATACAACGACTGTGACGGTCTTATCCATCTTGTCGCTAGTAACAATTCCTTCACGTGTCTTGCGGAATCCACGAGCATCAGTTGCTTCGGTCATGCTGCGCCTCCAATTCCTAATTCACGTTCACGCAAGATGGTGTACATGCGTGCAATCTCTTTACGAACAGCGGTCAAGCGACCGTGGCTCTCGAGCTGACCAGTTGCTGCCTGGAAGCGTAAGTTGAAGAGTTCTTCCTTCAACTCGCGGACCTTTCCTTCGAGCTCCTCTGTGCCAAATTGGCGAAGTTCTTCATTGGTAGCCATTTATGCCTCCTCACGCGCAACAACGCGACACTTCATTGGAAGTTTGTGAATCGCAAGGCGCATAGCTTCGTGTGCAATCTCAGGTGTAACACCAGAAACTTCGAACATCACGCGACCTGGCTTGACGTTAGCAATCCACCACTCAGGAGAACCTTTACCGGAACCCATACGAGTTTCAGCTGGCTTCTTGGTAAGTGGACGATCTGGATAGATGTTGATCCATACCTTGCCACCGCGCTTGATGTAACGCGTCATTGCAATACGCGCTGCTTCAATCTGACGGTTAGTGACATAAGCAGGCTCAAGAGCTTGAATACCGTAATCACCAAATGACACTGCTGTGCCGCCCTTTGAGGCGCCAGAACGTGATGGATGGTGTTGCTTACGGTGCTTAACTCGACGTGGAATTAACATTTACGCCTCGCCTCCTTCGCTGACAACTGGTGCATCGACAACCACAGTTGCTGTTGCACTTGCTGCGCGCTCTTCAACGCTGCTCTTTGTTACTTCACCGCGAGGTGCACGTGGTGCACGACGTGGACGATCGGCCTTAGGAGCGCGAGCGGCAGCAAGAGCTGCAGCTTCACGCTCAGTGCGCGATTGAATAACTTCACCTTTGTAGATCCATACCTTTACGCCGAGACGGCCGAAAGTTGTATGTGCTTCTGCAAAACCGTAATCAATGTCGGCACGAAGGGTGTGCAATGGCACGCGACCTTCGCGATAGAACTCAGAGCGTGACATTTCTGCCCCACCTAGACGTCCACCACATTGGATACGAATACCTTTTGCGCCAGCCTTGAGTGCAGTCTGCATTGATTTACGCATTGCACGACGGAAAGAGACGCGAGCTGCAAGTTGTTCAGCAACACCTTGTGCAACAAGTTGGGCATCAATCTCAGGATTACGAACTTCGAGAATATTGAGCTGTACTTGCTTGCCAGTGAGCTTCTCAAGATCTTGACGCAACTTATCTGCTTCCATACCGCGGCGACCGATAACGATGCCAGGGCGAGCAGTGTGAAGATCGATGCGAACACGTTCGCGAGTGCGCTCGATCTCAATGCGAGATACGCCGGCGCGCTCCATCTTCTCCTGCATCATGCGACGAATCGCAACATCTTCTTTGACATAGTCCGCGTACAACTTGTCTGCATACCAACGAGACTTGAACTCAGTGGTGATACCAAGACGGAAGCCGTGTGGGTTTACTTTTTGACCCATTACTTGGTCGCTCCCTT
>JBAXNY010000014.1:0-16387 GCA_037133535.1 Actinomycetes bacterium | reverse complement strand
GATCTCTTTGGCCAGAAGGTGAGTGTGCTCAAATCTCGCTCATCTGCCAAAGATGCATCTGTACTCTTTGGAATTCGACCAGAGAAGCTTCGTATTCAACCTAGTGATGCCGATAAGCCAGGCAATGTTCTTACCGGTGGCCACATCGTGGATGTTTCCTACATTGGCGTTAGCACGCAGTATCAAGTTGAGATGCCATGGGGCCAAGAGATTATGGTTTTCGAACAAAATGACGACGGCATTCCGCCGCTTGCTAAAGGCGATGGTGTGCGACTTTCATGGGAGCCGATTTTCTCCTTTGCACTCGATGGCCACGAAGATGCCACTGCCGGTTCTGAAGTTGAAGTTAGCGAGTAATGGCTTTCTTGCAAGCCGCTGCTAAGCGGGCAAATTCCTTTACTGGCAAACGAAGCCGTATTCCTTACCTCCTTCTCATGCCTGGGTTGGCTTTTCTCTCCATCTTCTTCATTCTCCCGATTCTCAATTTGGCTGCGACATCTACCCAATCGCCAGCTGCTTCCGGTGAAATCGGAAGTTATGTTCAAACCTTTCGCTTCTCTAATTACGTCGATGCTTTTCTAGAAAGTCGCGAGCAATTTGCTCGTTCATTTATCTATGCAACTTTGGCCACTTTGCTAGCCCTTGCGATTTCATATCCACTTGCCTATGCGATTGCCTTTAAATCTGGGCGCTGGAAGAACTTGCTTGTTGTACTTGTTGTTGCGCCATTCTTTACCTCGTTTTTGCTACGCACTATCGCCTGGAAGCAGATTCTTGGCGAGAACGGACCAGTAGTTGGCCCATTGCGTGCGCTACACGTCATTGGTCCGCAGACCACCCTTACTGCGAGTGCCTTTGCTGTTGTAACCGGCATGACATACAACTTCTTGCCTTTTATGACCTTGCCGCTTTATGCATCGCTAGATCGCATCGATCCGCGCACCCTTGAAGCAGCGGGTGATCTCTACGCAAATGGTTTCACTACTTTTCGTAAAGTGACATTTCCGCTCTCATTGCCAGGTGTTGTTGCGGGAACACTTCTGACTTTTATTCCAGCAGCTGGCGATTACGTCAACGCAGCAATTCTCGGCAATCCAAGTACCAAGATGGTAGGAAATGTTATTGACTCGCGATTCTTCCGAATCGTTGACTACCCAACTGCAGCTGCGCTCTCCTTTATGTTGATGGCTGCAATTTTGATTCTCATTACCGTATACATCCGCCGCTCCGGAACGGAGGAGTTGATTTGAGTACCGTTGAAGTTCCTGTTCCAACACTCCCATTCGGTAAGCGCTTCACTCGCTGGTTTGGGCGCAACACAATCCGCATTTATGCAGTTGTTGGCTTTACCTACCTCTTCATTCCCGTGCTTTATACCTTTGCATTCTCATTCAATGATTCGGCCAAGAGCAACTTGACATGGGTTGGTTTTACTTTTAAGAATTGGCAGAATCCCTGCGGTGCACCCGAAGTGTGCGATGCACTCGGCAATTCAATTCGGATCGGGCTAATTGCCACAACTGTTGCAACGATTCTGGGCACGATGATTGCCTTTGCATTAGGACGCCATCGATTCCGCGGCCGCTCTGCTACCAACACCCTTATCTTTTTGCCAATGGCAACACCTGAAGTTGTTCTTGGCGCATCTCTTCTTGCCATGTTCCTTAATTTTGGAATTAATCCAGGCTTTTGGCCCACCGTTATCGCACACATCATGTTCTGTATCTCCTTTGTCGTAGTGACAGTGAAGGCGCGAATTGCCTCACTTGATCCACGGTTAGAACAAGCCGCGATGGATCTCTATGCAAATGAGCGGGAAACTTTCCGGAGAATTACGCTGCCACTTGTCGCACCAGGAATTGCTGGAGCTGCACTCTTGGCATTTAGCCTCTCCTTCGATGATTTCATTATTACCAACTTCAATTCTGGAACGATCAATACATTCCCGAAGTTTGTTTATGTCTCTGCCGGACGAGGTATTCCAGCGCAAGCAAATGTGGTCGGATCCTCAATGTTCTTTCTCGCCCTCTTTATTGTGCTGACGGGCGAGCTAATTGGGCGTAAGAGACGCAAGCGCTAGTTCACGGCGTGGCATGAGAAGATAGCGCCATGCGCGATCTTGTTATCTTGGGCTCAACTGGCTCAATCGGTCGCCAAGCCCTGGAGATCGTCGCGGCAAATCCACAATCCTTCCGAGTTGTTGCGATTACTTCGAGCGGCAAGAATTTCGCTGAATTAATTGAGCAAGCTAAGAAATTTCAGGTTGGCGTGGTTGGAGTTGTAGAAAATAGTGAGCTAGTTCGGGCGGCACTTCCTGGCGTCAAAGTTATCGATGGCGCAAATAGCTCTACTGAGATTGCAGCCATTTCCTGCGATGTTGTTTTAAATGCAATTACTGGTTCGATCGGTTTGGGGCCAACACTTGCAGCGCTAGGGGCTGGCAATCGATTAGCTCTTGCGAATAAGGAATCACTAGTAGCCGGTGGCGATTTAGTAAGAGCGGCAGCCAAGCCAGAGCAGATCATTCCGGTGGATTCAGAACATAGTGCGATCTGGCAAGCACTTATGGCTGGCAAGCGCAGTGAGATTTCACGTTTAGTGCTGACCGCAAGTGGTGGTCCATTTCGCGAGCGAAGTGATCTCTCCACTGTCACGGTTGCGGATGCGCTCAACCACCCAACTTGGTCCATGGGTCCAGTTGTCACAATCAATTCAGCAACCCTGGTAAACAAGGGCTTAGAAATTATCGAAGCCCATTACCTCTTCGACATGGATTACTCAAAGATCTCGGCGGTAATTCATCCGCAATCAATAGTTCATTCACTAGTTGAGTTCCACGATGGTTCATCAATTGCGCAAGCAAGTCCACCGAATATGAAGGGGCCAATCTCTTATGCAATTAATTGGCCAGATCGGGTAGCGAAGGCAACGACACCGATCGACTGGAGTAAGTCTCAGCAATGGGAGTTCGCGCCAGTGGATCATGCACGCTTTCCAGCGATCCAACTTGCTGTTGAATCGGGCAAGCAAGGGGGAGCTGCTCCAGCAATTTTTAATGCAGCTAACGAAGAGGCAGTAGGCGCATTTTTAGCGGGGAAGATTTCCTTTACTTCGATTCTTCCTACCGTTGAGAAGGTAATTTCGCACTTTGCCAAGGAGAATAGCCCCATGAGAGATCTCGCCGATGTCGGTGCAGTTGAGCAGAATGCTCGGACTATGACAATTGAAACGCTAGATCGGATCGCAAAGTAATGAATATTCTTGGAGTTCTCGCCTTTGTCGTTGCGCTACTTTTCTCCGTGATGGTCCATGAATTTGGTCATTACCTCACTGCGCGAAAGTTCCAGATGAAGGTCTCCGAATTCTTCTTAGGATTTGGCAAGCGCCTCTGGTCATTCCAGCGCGGGGAAACCGAGTTTGGAATTAAGGCAATCCCAGCTGGCGGTTATTGCAGAATTGAAGGAATGACACCGAGTGATCCCATGCCGGTAGGAGAGAGCGGTCGCGCTTTCTATCGTGCAAGTAGCGGAAAGAAATTACTTGTTCTTGGTGCTGGCTCGTTTCTCCACTTTGTTCTTGGCTTTCTCATTCTTCTTATTATCTTGATCGGAATCGGCACGACTCAAGTGACATCGGGAATTAACCAAGTCAGTCCTTGCGTTCCCAAGGTTGGCGCAGCCTGTGTCGCGGGCGATCCCATTTCACCGGCAAAGAGTGCGGGCCTGATTTCTGGAGATCGCATTCTCTCGGTCAATGGTCAGAGTGCGAGTAATTGGGCAAAGGCAGTTCAAGTAATTCGCGACTCCGCTGGCCGTGAAGTTCTCTTAAGCGTTGATCGTGCCGGCAGCACAATTGATGTTCGCCTCACTCCCGCCACTCGAATTATTGATGGCAAGCCAGTGGGTTTCATCGGCATAGTTAATCGCTTTGAATCAGTGCGCAGTAATCCATGGGAGGGCTTTACTCGCGCACTCTCTATAAGTGGTCAGTACATGAAGGCATCGGTTACTTCACTCTGGCAGCTACCAGCGAAGTTGCCACAACTCTGGTCGCAGACAGTTGGCGGCAAGCCACGCGATCCGCAAAGTTTAGTTGGCGTGGTTGGAGTTGCAAGAGCATCTGGGCAGACAGTTGCCAGTTCACAGCTGAGTACTCCAGAACGCATTGGCACCTTCCTTCTTATTATCGCCAGCCTAAATTTCTTTATTGGAATCTTTAATTTACTTCCACTGCTCCCACTCGATGGTGGCCACATTGCCGTCGTAGTAGTCGATGAAATTCGCGCATTTATTGCACGCCTTCGGGGGCGATCACGACCTGCGCCGATCGATGTTGCAGTCCTCACACCGCTGACAGTGGTGGTCTTAATCGCGCTCGTTGGCTTAACTCTGGTCTTACTCTTTGCCGACATCTTCAATCCAGTGAAATTTAATCTCTAGAGATCTCCAAATCTCCAGCAATAGGGCAGAATAAAGACATGGTTGATTTGGGAATTCCAGCAGTACCGGTCAATCTCCACCCGCGCCGCAAAACGAAGCAATTACAGGTTGGCTCAGTCGGTGTTGGTAGCGATTCACCAGTGAGTGTTCAATCAATGTGTACAACTCTTACCGCCGATGTCAATGCAACTCTGCAACAGATTGCTGAACTCACTGCATCTGGTTGCCAGATTGTTCGCGTGGCGGTTCCAAGTCAAGATGATGCTGATGCGCTAGCGCAGATTGCTAAGAAGTCGCAGATTCCAGTGATTGCAGATATTCACTTTCAACCTAAATACATCTTCGCCGCAATCGATGCAGGTTGTGCCGCCGTCCGCGTTAATCCCGGCAACATTAAACAATTTGATGACAAGGTAAAAGAGGTTGCTAAGGCAGCTGGTGATGCAGGAATTCCGATTCGCATTGGAGTTAATGCTGGCTCACTCGACCCACGCCTTCTCGCCAAATATGGCAAGGCGACACCAGAGGCGTTAGCGGAGTCTGCGCTCTGGGAAGCATCACTCTTTGAAGAGCATGGATTTAGCGATATTAAAATCTCGGTAAAGCATCACGATCCAGTAACAATGGTGAAGGCCTACCGCTTACTTGCTGCGCAATGCGATTACCCGCTTCATCTTGGTGTTACTGAAGCTGGTCCAATTTTCCAAGGAACAATCAAGTCGGCAACTGCATTTGGAATTTTATTGGCTGAAGGAATTGGCGACACCATCCGGGTATCGCTCTCTGCGCCACCAGTTGAGGAAGTTAAAGTCGGAATCTCAATCCTTGAATCACTCAATCTACGCCAACGTAAATTAGAGATTGTTTCCTGCCCATCCTGTGGTCGCGCCCAAGTAGATGTGTATAGCCTGGCCGAGAAAGTTCAGGCAGGTCTGCAAGGTATGACTGTTCCACTTCGCGTTGCAGTAATGGGTTGTGTAGTAAATGGTCCGGGCGAAGCGCGCGAAGCAGATTTAGGTGTTGCATCCGGTAATGGCAAAGGTCAGATCTTCGTCAAAGGTGAAGTAATTAAGACTGTGCCTGAGGCGCAGATCGTAGAAGTTTTGATTGAAGAAGCGATGCGATTGGCCGAAGAAATGGAAGCCGCTGGCGTGGGATCGGGCGAACCCTCCGTCGCAATTCATTAGACTCTGACTCTTATGTTACGGATGTCATCTCTCTTCTTGCGCACACTGCGCGATGATCCTGCCGACGCTGAAGTTGCCAGTCATCGCCTTCTAGTTCGCGCTGGATACATTCGCCGCATCGCCGCTGGTATTTACTCGTGGTTGCCGCTGGGTTACATCACTCTCCGCAATGTGGAACGCGTTATCCGTGAAGAGATGGATAAAGCTGGATTTCAAGAAGTCCACTTTCCAGCACTTCTTCCCAAAGAGGCTTATGAGGCGACCAATCGTTGGCAAGAATATGGTCCCGATCTCTTTCGCTTAAAAGATCGCAAGGGTGGCGATTATCTTCTTGGTCCTACTCATGAAGAGATGTTTACCTTGATGGTGAAGAGTGAGTACTCCTCTTATAAAGATTTGCCAGTCTCGCTCTATCAAATTCAAAATAAATATCGCGATGAGCCACGACCACGTAGCGGCATCATCCGCGGTCGTGAATTTGTGATGAAAGATTCCTACTCCTTTGATCTCTCCGATGAAGGCCTCAATTTTTCTTACGCCAAACACCGCGCTGCTTACATCGACACCTTCAATCGTTTAGGTTTGAAGTACAACATTGTGAGCGCAATGTCAGGTGCCATGGGCGGCTCGAAGTCAGAAGAATTCCTTGCACCCTGCCCAACTGGTGAAGACACCTACGTCCTCTGCGAAAAATGTGGTTATGCGGCAAACGTTGAAGCGATGAAGACCACAGTTGCTGCTAAAGATTCTCAGAGCGCTCCAGCAATGGAGGAGCTTGATACACCCAATACGCCGACCATTGATTCACTCGTCGATGTACTCAATGAGAAATATGGCAGTGGCTTTACTGCCGCCGACACCCTCAAGAACGTTCTCCTGCTCGCAGATGGAAAGCCAATCTCAGTATTGGTACCGGGTGATCGCGAAGTAGATCTCAAGCGCTTAGAAGCAAACTTGAGCGGAGTGCAAGAGATCGCACTCTTTACCGATGAAGATTTTGCAAAGCATCCAGATTTAGTTAAAGGCTATGTCGGTCCACAAGATGCCAAGAGATTGGGTGTTACTTTGTATGCCGATCCACGAGTTGCACCTGGTACTTCATGGGTGACTGGTGCAAATAAGAAGAATCGTCATATGCGCAACGTTGTTAACGGTCGCGACTTCGAACCAGTTGCTTACATTGAAGCCGCTGAAGTAAAGAGTGGCGATGCCTGTCCTGAGTGCAGTGGGCCAGTAATTATTGATCGCGCCATTGAAATTGGCCACATCTTTCAACTCGGTCGCAAATATGCTGAGGCACTGAGCCTCACCGTTCTTGATAAAGATGGAAAGGCTCAAGTTGTCACAATGGGCTCCTATGGCATCGGGGTATCTCGCGCAGTTGCGGCAATTGCTGAGCAGACGCACGATGAGATCGGTCTCTCATGGCCAGCAGAAATTGCACCAGCAAAGGTTCACATCGTTGCAACTGGCCGGGAAGATGAACCCTTTAATGTGGCAGAACAACTTGGTGGGCAGTTAGAAGCGCTCGGACTATCGGTATTGCTCGATGATCGCCGCGATTCAAGTGCGGGAGTGAAATTTAAAGATGCCGAACTGATTGGAATCCCGGTAATCGTCGTTGTTGGTAAAGCACTCGCTGAAGGAAAAGTTGAAGTACGCGTGCGCAAAGGTGGCGAAAAGCAAGAAGTTTTGGTGGCCGATGCGCCAGCGCTTGTGAAATCACTTCTCTAGTTCTGCAATGTTCTACCAATTAACTCTGCCCGCACTTGCATTTATGGTGTTGGCTGCATTCCTTGCTGGTCTACTCGATGCAATCGCAGGTGGTGGGGGATTGATTCAATTACCAGCTCTCTTAATTGGGCTGCCGAAAGCAGAAATCACTCACATTTTTGGAACAAATAAATTAGCGGCAGTCCTTGGGACCAGCGTTTCGGCCAACGTGTATCGCAAGCAGGTGAAGTTCAATCCCAGCGTAATTTTTGCCATGGGGCTGCCAGCTTTTATTTTCTCCATGCTCGGCGCACTCCTTGCATCGCAATTACCGACAAAGCTGATGCGACCAGGTGTTGCTGTGGCGCTTGCCCTGGTTGCGCTCTATACCTGGCGCAAACCCACGCTCGGACACTCTGAAACACTCCGTTTTAATCAGAAGCAACGCCTACTTATTGCCGCACTTGCTGGTGCGGTTATTGGTTTTTACGATGGAATATTCGGACCCGGAACTGGTTCATTCTTAATGGTGACATTGGTTGCTCTCTTGGGCTTCTCATTCTTGAGCGCATCGGCAATCGCTAAATTTGTAAATATCTTCACCAATATTGGCGCACTCTTGATCTTTGGTTTTCACGGGGCGATTCTCTGGAAACTTGGGTTACTGATGGGTTTAGCAAACATTGTCGGTGCGCGTATCGGAGCCCATGTTGCAATCAAGGGTGGCTCTACTCTGGTGCGAAAAGTCTTTCTCTGCGTCACTGTGGTGCTGATTCTCAAAGTGGGCTACGACTCGTTTTTGGCCCTGAATTAAGAGGGTATACTGAGAACACAATTTAATAGAAAGTAGAACTGCTATGGCTGGCAATTCCTTAACGCGAGAAATCACTGACGCGCTCACACCAGTTGTATTGGAGTTAGGTTACTTTCTAGAAGATGTCCAGGTAACACGAGCTGGAAAATCGCAGACCATCACCTGTGTAGTAGATGGTGCAAAATCTCTCACACTCGATGAAGTCACCACTGTCTCGCGGGAAATTTCTAGCGTGCTCGATGTGGCGGCATTTCTCGATGATCAACCATTTACCTTAGAAGTGACTTCACCAGGTATTGATCGCCCACTCACACAACTGCGCCATTGGGAGAAGAATCTCACCCGTTTGGTAGTAGTGACTTTACAATATGAAAGTACCGTGCAAGGTCGCATCACTGAATTAAGTGAAGATGGTGCACGTTTGATCGAGAACATCAAAGGGCGCATGAAAGAACATAAAGTGAAATTTACTGAGATCAAACGCGCGCAGATTGAAGTTGAATTTAATCGGAAAGAGCAGAACGGCGAATGAACGTTGACATGAAAGTTCTGGAAGCCCTTACTGAAGAGCGCAGACTTCCACTAGCACCCCTTGTGATTGCAATTGAAAATGCTGTGATTGCTGCCTACCGAGATGTAGAAGGCAATCGCCCATTCTCGCGCGCGAACTTGGATCGTGAGACAGGCGAGATGCAGATTCTCTCGCCAGTGCACGATGAGGCAGGGGAGAAGACCGGGGAAGAGGTACACATTCTTGAAGGCTTCGAACGAATCGCAACTGCAACCATTCGCTCCACTATAAAGATGAAGATGCGCGAAGCAAATGATGCCGAAATCGTCGGTGAATTCACCGCTGCAGTAGGCGACATTGTTACTGGAATTATTCAACAAGGTCGCGATCCTAAAATCGTTCACGTGAACCTGGGCCGGATCGAAGGAAAGATTCCACCACAAGAACAAGTACCAGGTGAGGTTTATAACCACGGCGATCGTATTAAGAGTTTTGTTGTTGAAGTAAAGCAAGGGACTCGTGGTCCAGAAATTATGCTCTCGCGTAGCCATCCCGCATTTGTGAAGCAATTATTTGCACTCGAAGTTCCAGAAATTAATGAGCGCGTAGTAGAAATCATGGCAGTTGCGCGCGAAGCTGGACATCGCACCAAAGTTGCAGTTCGAACCCATCGTGCGGGAGTAAGCCCGAAGGGTTCACTCATCGGCCCGATGGGTGGGCGCAGTAAAGCGGTAATGGATGAATTACGCGGTGAGAAAATTGACATCGTTGATTGGTCCGATGATCCTGCAACATTTGTTGCGCACGCATTAGCGCCAGCGAAGGTGAGTTCGGTAGAGATTGTGGACTTAGCTGCGCGCTCTGCAAAAGTTATCGTGCCCGATTACCAACTCTCACTTGCAATTGGTAAGGATGGACAGAATGCGCGCCTTGCTGCGCGCCTCACAGGTTGGCGCATTGATATCCACTCAGATGGCGCTACCGCCTGAGCCTTTTAGGCGATTTCAAAGGGTTGCAGGTAGACTCGCATCTGAACGATTGTGAGCCGATGGCAACTGATAGACCTCTTCGGAGTTGTATTGGATGCCGAAGCCAGGAGAGTTCCCACAGTTTGTTGCGGGTTGTGGCAGATGCAGGAGTAATAATTCCCGATCTGAAACGATCCCTACCGGGCCGTGGCGCTTGGGTTCATCACCAATGCGTTGCAGTAGCAATTGAGAGACGAGCATTTGATCGAGCACTTCGACAGAGCGCCCCTCTTGATTCACAAGTACTACAACGTTTTATTGCTGAACTGACAACCGATAACCAATGAATGGATGCGAAAGATATGTCACTCAAATGAGTACCGCACGAAAATGAGTAGGTCCAGCAACTAGGGCTCGCATCCCAAGAAAATCGCGGGCCAAGACAGGAGAACTGTGGCAAAGGTCCGCGTACACGAGTTAGCTAAGCAACTCGGTATGGAGAGCAAGGAAGTTCTTGCAAAACTCCAAGAAATGGGCGAATTCGTTCGTTCGGCATCATCAACTGTTGAAGCACCGGTAGTTCGTAAATTAATCGAGCTCTATCCCGATGCGCAGCCAGTAGAAGAAGCAAAACCAGTGAAGAAGGCAGCGGCGAAGAAGGCTGCCGCAAAGAAAGCTCCCGCAAAGAAAGCGGCGAGCGAAAGCACTGAACTGCCTGACATTGCTCAGATTGCAGAGCTTGAAGGAATTTCACCAGAGATTGCACAACAAATCGCAGCACGCCTTGCCAGTGATAAGGCGCGCGAGAGTGCACGCAACGCTGCAGCCGAAAGCGCAGCTGCACCAGTGGTTCCAGCTGAACCACCAGTTGCACCAATACCCAGTTCATCAATACCCGGTTCATCAATACCCAATTCATCAGCACCTGGTGCTATTCCACGTCCACCGCGACCTGGAAATAATCCATTCTCATCAACTCCGCCACCGCGTCCACCGCGACCAGCTGGTGCAGGTAACAATCCATTTTCAAGTGGCGGTCCACGTCCACCTCAACGTCCTAATACACCAGGTGGAAGTGGTGGACCACGTCCGCCAATGTCTGGTCCACGTCCAGGTTCGGTTCGTCCCGGATTTGCTGCACGTCCACCGCGTCCAGCACAGAGCGGTGCACCATTTACACCGCGCACTGGTGGACCAGGTGGCGCATCATCGAGTCCTTATCGCACACCAACTGCTGGTGGCGCACCTGCTGCTGGTGGACCACAACGTGGTGGCAGCGGACGACCACAACGTGGCGGTGCTGGCGGCGCTTTCGGAAAGAATGCAAGCAAGAGCAGTAAGAGAAAACCAAAATCTCGTAAAGCCTTGCGCGATGAATTCGACAATATGCAAGCACCAAAACTGGGCGGTGCAGTTATTCCGCACGGTGATGGTGCAACACCTATTCGGATGCGCCGCGGTGCATCGCTTGCCGATTTCGCCGAGAAGATTAAGGCAGATCCAGCAGCGTTAGTTTCAGCACTCTTTCACTTAGGTGAAATGGTCACTGCTACTCAATCAGTTGATGAAGATACCTTCACCATTCTTGGTACTCAATTGGGTTATGACATTCAAATTGTTAGCCCAGAAGATGAAGATCGTGAGCTACTCCAAGGCTTTGATATCGATTTAGCTGATGAACTTGCCACCCTTGATCCTGATCAATTGGTCAGCCGGCCACCGGTTGTCACTGTTATGGGACACGTGGATCACGGTAAGACTCGCTTGCTCGATGCAATTCGTGAGACTGAAGTAATTAAGAGTGAAGCAGGTGGCATTACCCAACACATCGGTGCCTACCAAATTCACCATGAGCATGATGGTGCCCCACGTGCGATTACCTTCATCGATACCCCAGGTCACGAAGCCTTTACTGCAATGCGCGCTCGCGGTGCCAAAGTCACTGATATCGCAGTTCTCGTTGTAGCAGCCGATGATGGAGTTATGCCTCAGACAATTGAAGCGCTCAATCACGCACAAGCAGCAAATGTCCCAATCGTTGTTGCAGTTAACAAGGTGGATAAAGAGGGAGCAAATCCCGACAAGATCCGCCAGCAATTAACTGAGTACAACCTCATCGCGGAGGAGTACGGCGGAGAGACCATCTTCTGTAACGTCTCAGCTAAAGATGGCACTGGAATTGATGCACTGATCGACTCCATCTTGCTCACAGCAGATGCAGTAATTGATCTTCGCGCTGTTGCCGATGATGTCGCTCGTGGTGTTGCAATTGAAGCTCACCTCGATCGCGGTCGTGGGCCAGTTGCCACAGTTCTCGTACAACGCGGAACACTTAAAGTCGGAGATGCCGTTGTTGCCGGCGCCGCATTTGGACGTGTTCGTGCGATGCTCGATGAAGATGGCAAGCCGGTAGATGTAGCTGGTCCATCTCGTCCAGTTCAAGTTCTTGGATTTACATCGGTGCCAAGTGCCGGTGACACATTCCTTGTTGCTGAAGATGACCGAACTGCACGTCAAATTGCAGAGAAGCGTCAAGCAGCAGAGCGCAATGCCGCACTTGCTAAGGCACGTAAGAAAGTATCGCTGGAAGACTTCATGGAGCAATCCAAGATTTCTACGCTCAACCTTATTCTTAAGGGCGACGTCAGCGGTTCGGTTGAAGCGCTCGAAGATGCACTGCTACAACTCGATGTTGGCGCAGAAGTAGATCTTCGCGTTATTCACCGTGGTGTTGGTGCGATCACCAAGAGTGATATCACTTTGGCATCGGCCTCAACTGCCGTTGTTATTGGATTCAACGTGAAGCCAGAACCACAGACTGCAATCTTTGCCGATCAAGAGGGCGTCGAAGTTCGCTTCTACTCCGTTATTTATCAAGCAATTGATGACATCGAACTCTCGCTCAAGGGCTTGCTCAAGCCAGAATTTGAAGAAGCGATCCTCGGTAATGCCGAAATTCGCGAAATCTTTAAATCGAGCAAGTTCGGAAACATCGCCGGTTCTATTGTGCTCGATGGAATTATCCGTCGAAATGCAAAGGCCCGACTACTTCGCAATGGCCAATTAGTTGTCGATAACTTGATAGTTGATTCGCTCAAGCGCTTTAAGGATGATGCCACTGAAGTCCGCGAGGGCTTTGAGTGCGGTATCGGAGTCGGCAATTTCAAAGATGTACAAATCGGTGACACGATTCAAGTCTTTGAGATGCGCGAGAAGAAGCGAGCATAAACCGTGGGTCAATCACATCGCACTCAGAAAGTTGCCGACCGAATCAAGGTAGTGGTCGCGCAACTTCTTGAGTCGCGCGTGAAAGATCCAAGACTTGGCTTTGTTACTGTCACAGATGCACGAGTTACTGGCGATCTCCAACATGCTTCGATTTTCTACACCGTATTAGGTGATGAAGCCCAACGCGAGAGCACTGCAGCAGCGCTAGAAAGTGCCAAGGGAATGATTCGTTCAGCACTTGGTCATGACTTAGGTGTGCGCGTTACCCCATCGGTGGAATTCTTTGCCGATGGTTTACCGGAAAGCACTGTTGCACTCGATGCGCTTCTGGAAGAGGTGCGTTTACGTGATGCTGAAGTTATTGCGCTACGTGCAAAGGCAACTTTTGCGGGTGAGTCGGATCCATACCGCGCACCTACTGAAAAATCAGCTCGCGACTTCGAGAAGTGATAACTGTGGCAAGTGATGGCTTTCTCGTCGTAGATAAGCCAGGTGGCATGACCAGTCATGATGTCGTCAGCGTTGCTCGGCGCGCACTGGGAACTCGCAAGGTAGGTCACGCTGGAACTCTCGATCCAATGGCGACCGGTGTCTTAGTTTTAGGTTTTGGTAACGGAACTCGGCTACTGCAATACATCACCGATGGTTCAAAGTCCTATCAAGCCACCATGCTCCTTGGAATTAGCACTGTGAGC
Source organism: Actinomycetes bacterium (assembly GCA_037133535.1). Taxonomy (GTDB): domain Bacteria; phylum Actinomycetota; class Actinomycetes; order Nanopelagicales; family Nanopelagicaceae; genus WLQV01. Next base: position 2,832 of record JBAXNY010000014.1, on the reverse strand, counting down.
GATGATGCTGATGGCGAAGTTCTTGAAGTACAAGATGCATCAGCAATTACCCAAGCCGAGATAGAAAAAACACTTGCAACTATGCACGGTGAGATTGAGCAACGACCAAGTTCAGTGTCTGCCGTTAAGGTCAATGGCAAGCGCGCTTATGATCGCGTGCGCGAAGGTGAAGATGTTCAGTTGGCTTCGCGGCGAGTAACGATTTCTGAGTTAAGAGTTGATGCAGTGCGTGCTGTCGGCAAAACGGTAGAAGTAGATATTTTTGTTACCTGTAGTGCTGGCACATTTATCCGAGCTATTGCCCGCGACTGTGGAGCGCTACTGGGAGTTGGCGGACACTTAATTTCACTGCGCCGCACTCAAGTTGCCGCATTTGGATTGGACCGTTCAATAACGCTGGAAGTTCTTAAATCTGGCGACTTCACAACACTTGATTTGGCAACAACTGCCAGCACGATCTTTCCCTCACGAATTCTCGATGGCGCCGAAGAGAATGAATTGCATTTCGGACGGGTGCTCACTGGTAGCGGCAACTCTGGAATCACTGCTGGCATCACAAGTGATGGTCATTTAAATGCGCTCTTAGAAGAGCGTGATGGCAAGGCCCATCCGATCGCAGTTTTCCATCGTGAGCAGAAGGTGGGAAAATAGACTTATGAGAATTGAGGGAGCTCTCACACCTGGCTGTGTTGTCGCAATCGGAATCTTCGATGGCGTACATGCCGGTCATCAAGAAATTCTACGTGAGGCGAAGTCACTCGGTAAGAAAGTTCTGGCTCTGACATTTGATCCGCATCCCACCACAATCTTTGCACCCGATAAATCTCCAGCGATGTTGACCACGCTAGAGCGCCGGATGGAACTCCTGCGTGAAAATGGCGCCGATGCAGTTGCTGTTATTGAATTTACTAAGGAGTTTGCAGCGCTCACACCTGAAGCCTTTGTTACTAAGTACTTAGTTGAAAATTTCGCGGCAAGTGCGGTAGTTGTAGGAGCCAATTTCACCTACGGTCATAAGGCAGCTGGCAACGTTGCAACTCTTACCCAATCTGGCACAGCACATGGCTTCGCAGTAAAAAGTGTTGAGCTGCAAGAAATTGCCGGTTCAGTCGTCTCCTCAACTCGGATTCGCTCTCTGCTAGCTGCGGGGGATTTAGATCAAGCAAATACTCTGCTCACTCGAGTACATCGCGTAACCGGTTGTGTGGTTCACGGCGAAAAGCGTGGCCGAGAAATTGGATACCCCACTGCAAACCTGGGCAGTGGCGCTGGAATTACTTTTGATTCAGCAATTCCAAGTGATGGTGTTTATGCCGGTTGGTTAACAGTGGGAGAGCGACGCTGGCCCGCTGCGATTTCGATTGGAACAAATCCCACCTTTGCCGGTGTTCGGAATCGACAAGTTGAGGCCTATGCACTCGATCAGAAAGATTTAGATTTATACGATCAGATTGCTGAGATTGATTTTGGTTGGCGCCTGCGCGAGACAGTGAAATTTGATGCACTTGAGCCGCTACTGGTGCAGATGAAGCTCGATTCGGATCAGGCCCGATCACTTACTGCCTAATTGCCCTTAAATCTGACTCAATTTCTCCCTGAGCGCTGGCGCTGGTAACCTACTGCCACGAGTAAGCGAGTTTTCGTGAGGCACACCGGAAACCCTCGTATCAGTAATAGGAGAAGTAAATGGCGTTAACACCTGAAGTAAAGAAAGAAATCGTTGCCAAGTACGGTAACTCCGCGACTGATACAGGAAGCCCTGAAGCTCAGGTCGCATTGCTCTCTAAGCGTATTGATGATCTCACCGAGCATCTCAAGTCAAATAAGAATGATCACCACAATCGTCGTGGTCTCCTACTTTTGGTTGGACAACGTCGGCGAATTCTTCAATACCTTGCCAAAACAAATATCGAACGCTATCGCGCGATTATCGAAAAACTCGGTATCCGTCGTTAATTAAGCACTGACCTCCCCGGGGTGGTAATGGTCCTCGGTAGTGGTTTCCGGAAATTAGGTGCGAATGCGCACCTCAAAGATATCCGTGAACTTCGATCGAAGATTCATTTACTCACCGAGGGTGGTTGAGAAATGGAGTGACCCATGGAGGGTCAAGAAATTGCGTCTGCCGTCGCAACAATAGATAACGGTAAATTTGGAAAACGTACTATCCGCTTCGAAACAGGTCGTCTGGCTCGCCAGGCTGCAGGTTGCGCAACTGTCTATCTCGATGACGAGACGATGATTCTGTCTGCAACAACTGTTTCCAAAAATCCTAAGGATCAATTCGACTTCTTCCCACTTACAGTGGATGTTGAAGAGCGCATGTATTCAGTTGGTCGCATCCCAGGTTCATTCTTCCGCCGTGAAGGACGTCCTACTGAAGATGCAATTCTGACTTGCCGTCTGATTGATCGCCCACTTCGTCCATCCTTTATTAAGGGATTGCGTAACGAAGTACAGATCGTTGTGACTGTTATGGCATTGAATGCTGATCACATGTACGACGTGATCGCAATTAATGCTGCATCAATGTCAACCCAACTTGCCGGTCTGCCATTTTCTGGCCCAATCGGTGGCGTTCGTGTTGCATTGATTGATGGTCAATGGGTTGCATTCCCTAATCACTCACAGGTAGAGAATGCCGTCTTTGACATGGTTGTTGCTGGTCGTATCGCCGATGGCGATGTTGCGATCATGATGGTGGAAGCCGAAGCAACTGCTAAGACAATTGATTTGATCAAAGATGGTCAACCAACTCCGACTGAAGAAGTTGTTGCCCAAGGTCTAGATGCGGCAAAGCCCTTTATCAAGGCGCTCTGCGAAGCACAGATG
>JBAXNY010000013.1:0-16736 GCA_037133535.1 Actinomycetes bacterium | reverse complement strand
GCTGCGATTCGCAATAGTGATTTCGCCATTTTTACTCAGATGCTCACCTCACTCGAGGATTCACTCTTCACGCAAATTCGCAGCACTCTGACTCAGCTAGTGGGGCAGGCCTCATGCGAGAACGCCCTGAGATGGCTCCTTGGCATCGCCCTCGCCCCTATGAGCCGCGATGAGATCGCGCGCGGGGCTTCTACCCTCACCGCATAACTCGCCCGACACGCTCAGAGCCACCCTCCCTTCTTCGAACAGGTGTTCGGATAGACTTTATCCGCAAGCCAGAGCGGTTCCACCTTCCGCGCACAGCTCTTCCCCCAAGTGCTCGTGCTCCGTCGGTGGGGTTCCGTACCTTCTGGGCCAGATACCAACGATCGGTATTGAAAGACCGATACGTTCGATGAGAGGAAGAGGAATAGAGATGGCATATCAAAAGCCAGAGAAATCCGAGAAAGCTACAGAGAAGGCACAAGGAAAACCTGCCGATAACTCTGCAAAGCCAAATAGCGAACGCGCTAAAGCGCTCGACACCGCCCTTGCCCAGATAGAACGTCAATTTGGTAAAGGCTCAGTAATGAAGATGGGAGAGCGCGGAGCTCAGGTAGTAGAAGTAATTCCTACCGGTTCGATCGCACTCGATATTGCACTCGGAATTGGCGGGCTACCACGTGGTCGCGTCGTTGAAATCTACGGTCCAGAGTCGAGCGGTAAGACCACCGTTGCACTTCACGCCATCGCTAATGCACAACGTGCAGGTGGCATTGCAGCATTTATCGATGCAGAGCATGCACTCGATCCTGAGTATGCAAAGAAGTTAGGCGTCGACATCGATGCGCTCCTTGTTTCACAACCAGATACAGGTGAGCAAGCACTAGAGATTATGGATATGTTGATCCGCTCCGGCGCACTCGACATTATCGTGATCGACTCAGTTGCCGCACTTGTGCCACGTGCCGAAATTGAGGGCGAGATGGGCGATTCCCACGTCGGTCTCCAAGCACGTTTGATGTCACAAGCGCTTCGCAAAATTACCGGTGCACTTCATCAGACCAAGACCACTGCCATCTTTATCAACCAGCTCCGCGAAAAGATCGGTGTCTTCTTTGGTTCACCAGAGACAACTACCGGTGGTAAGGCGCTCAAGTTCTACGCATCGATTCGCTTAGATGTGCGTCGTATCGAGACTCTCAAAGAGGGACAAGATGCAGTCGGTAACCGTACTCGCGTCAAGGTCGTCAAAAACAAGATGGCCCCACCCTTCAAGCAAGCTGAGTTCGACATCATCTACGGCACTGGAATTTCCCGTGAAGGCTCACTCCTTGATCTTGGTAGCGAGTTAGGAATCGTTAAGAAATCTGGCGCCTGGTACACCTATGAGAATGATCAATTAGGTCAGGGCAAAGAGAATTCACGCGCATTCCTTATCGATAATCCCGATCTCGCCAATGAGATCGAGAGCAAGATTCGCGCTCACTATGTTCCTATCGCAGTTGATCCCCAACTCGTAGCAGCAATTGATGAAGCAACTGCCGAGGTTGATTTCTAATTAACGCAGATTCATCTCATCTCGCATCAACCGATGTTGTAGATGACGTAGCCGACCCTTACTCTCTCGCGCAGACCATTGCACTCAATGCATTGGCGCCTCGCGCGAAGAGTAAGGGAGAGCTGCTGGCTCATCTCAAACGTCGCGGTATTGCAGAGAACATTGCTCAAGCAACTATCTATCGTCTCCAAGAGGCAGGACTAGTCGATGATGGTGCCTTTGCTAAGGCATGGGTTCAATCTCGACTTCGCACTAAACGACTCTCTAAAGCAGTCATCGCAGGCGAGCTTCGCCTTAAGGGAATTTCGCAAGAGCAGATCGCAGAAGCGATCGATGAGATCGATAGCGATACTGAATATTCCAGCGCTCTCGAGTTAGCTCGTCGGAAGATGCCCTCCCTCGGAGGTTGTGATCCGCAGACCCAACGCAGACGTATTCATGGCGCACTTGCCCGACGCGGCTTTGGTTTTGGCGTGATTTCGCAGGTAATGCAAGAGGTTGGCCTCCAGTAATCACTTGATCACTTCACCTAATACGATTGCGCAATGGAGAGAGCACGCACCTACGCTGTAGAAACTTACGGCTGTCAGATGAATGTGCACGACTCCGAACGAATCGCTGGCTTACTGGAAGCAGATGGTTATCTACCGGTCATCACCGGCGAACAGGCAGATCTCATTGTTTTTAATACCTGCGCAGTGCGCGAGAATGCCGACAATAAACTCTATGGAAATTTAAGTTTCTTAGCACCACTCAAGAAAGCAAATCCAGATCTACAGATCGCAGTCGGTGGTTGTTTAGCGCAGAAAGATCAAGGCCTGATTCTTCAGAAGGCGCCCTATGTTGATGTGGTCTTTGGTACGCACAATGTCGGCTCACTTCCAGTACTTCTCGAGCGCGCACGCATCGAGAGCCAGGCACAGATTGAGATTTTAGAATCACTCGAACATTTTCCGTCGACACTTCCAGCCCGACGCCATAGCGCCTTTAGCGCCTGGGTCTCGATCTCAGTGGGATGCAATAACAGTTGCACCTTCTGCATCGTTCCGACCCTTCGCGGTGTTGAGAAAGATCGTTCTCAAGAAGATATTTTGCGTGAAATTCATACCTTGGTAGATCAAGGCGCTATCGAAATTACCCTGCTTGGCCAAAATGTGAATGCTTATGGATTTAACTTTGGCGAGCGAGAAGCCTTTGCAGCCCTCCTTCGTGAGTGCGGAAAGATCGAAGGACTAGAGCGAGTGAGATTTATGTCGCCACATCCTCGCGATTTCACCGATGAAGTAATTGCCGCAATGGCGCAGACTCCCAATGCCATGCCACATCTTCACATGCCGCTGCAATCTGGCTCAGATCGCATTTTGCAGAGTATGCGCCGCTCCTATCGCAGCGAAAAGTATTTAGGAATTCTTGATCGAGTGCGCCAATCCATTCCTAAGGCCTCCATCACCACAGATATCATCGTCGGCTTTCCTGGCGAGAGTGAAGAAGATTTCCAAGCAACACTCGATCTCTGCACTGCTGCACGATTTACCGCCGCCTACACCTATAAATATTCCAAGCGCCCCGGAACACCTGCAGCGCAGATGCCAGATCAAGTTCCAGAGGATGTAGTCGGTGAGCGTTACACCCGCCTCCACAAACATCAGGAAGCAATTTCACTCTCGGTAAATCAAGAGTGCATCGGTCAAGAGCGTGAAGTATTAGTAATGGCAGGTGAGGGGCGACGCGATGAAGTAAATTCGCGCACCAGCGGTCGCAGTGAAGATTTTCGCACCGTGCATATCGCAGCCAAGCAAGAACTGCGCCCCGGCGATGCAGTGCGCGTAAAGATCACTGAAGCAAGTTCGCATTACCTATTGGGCGATGCCATTGAAATCCGCGCCACTCGTGGCGGAGATGCACATCAACTGCGCCATGCCGAAGTTTCTATCCCTGGCGTTCTCCTAGGAATGCCCAGCACTCGCAAATGACTTTGATCGTCATCTCTGGCGCAACCGCAACAGGCAAGAGTGAACTTGCAATCGCTTTAGCCCAGAAGATCGGTGGCGAAATTATCAGCGCCGATTCAATGCAGCTCTATCGCGGCATGGATATCGGAACCGCTAAATTATCTAAGGATGAACGCGGAAATATTCCCCACCACTTACTCGATGTTTTAGATGTCAGGGAAGATGCCAACGTGGCTTGGTATCAAGAGCAGGCACGTACGCTGATTGATCAACTGGGCCGTGCCGGTAAGAACGTCGTAGTTGTCGGCGGAACTGGTCTCTACATTAAAGCCATTCTCGATGATCTCACCTTCCCGGATACCAATCCTGAGGTACGCAACTCACTCAATTTATTGGCAGAGAAAATCGGTGGGCCTGCAATGCACGAGCGCTTAGCAAAGTTAGATCCAGCAGCTGCTCTTGCAATTCCAGCTGAAAATGTGCGCCGCGTTGTCCGTGCCCTTGAAGTTATTGAAATTACCGGTAAACCATTCACTGCAAATTTGCCACGAGTTGCCAGTACTCGATACCCCAATGCGATCCAATTTGGTTTAGTGATGGAGCGCGAAAATCTAGATCAACGCATCAGTGATCGAGTTGATCGGATGTGGCAGGCAGGATTAGTGAGTGAAGTGGATCAACTTCTTGCAGCCGGCTTGCTCGAAGGTCGTACCGCGCAATTAGCCCTTGGCTATGCCCAAGTCATTAAATTCCGTGCCGGGGATATTTCAGAGGATGAGGCACGTGAAGAAACTAAACGCGCAACGCGCCAATATGCCCGCAGGCAAGAGACCTGGTTCTCCCGCGATGAACGAATTAACTGGATTGCGCCTGGAACTGGGCGCCTCGAACGAGTTCTATCCGTCATCGATGCGTAACTTTCTATAAACTCATAACCACGATGAGCAACTCACCAATTGTTATGGCGACGTATGGCCATGGAACTGAGAATGACTTCGTCATCGTCTTCGATCCCGATGATCTGTATTCGATTACTACCGCCCAAACTGCAGCGATCTGCAATCGCCAAAGTGGGATCGGGGCAGATGGGCTCATTCGGATTGCCAAGAAGAATGGCAATTGGTTTATGGATTACCGCAATGCCGATGGTTCACTCGCTGAAATGTGCGGCAACGGCATTCGCGTAATGGCGCGCTACTTAGTTGAGCGCGGCCACCAAGGCGAAGGAATTTTTGCAATTGATACCCGAGATGGCTTGAAACATTTACGAGTTCCGATGACTGGTGATATTTCAGTCAATCTTGGCAAGGTGATGGAAGATGGTGAGCCGATAACTGCGGCAACAAATGGCCAGGTCTGGAATGGTTACAACATCAGCGTTGGCAATCCGCACGCCGTAGTTTTTGTCGATGACATGGCAGAGGTAGGAGCACTTACCGAAGCACCAGTTGTGCGTCCTAAAGAGGATTACCCAGAGGGTGTCAACGTCGAGTTTGTGCAATTTCTCGACAATGGTGAATTGCAAATGCGCGTCTTTGAACGTGGCGTTGGTGAAACGAGAGCATGTGGCACGGGTACCTGCGCAGTAGCACTTGCGGCAACCCTGAAGAAGAATCAGAAACTTCCTGCGCGCTGGATTATTCACTCACCCGGTGGTCGGTTAGAAGTTGATTTAGATCCACACTCCAATGCAACTCTGATTGGTCCTGGGGTATTGGTCAGCGAACATGACATTACTGAGTACCTGCTTCGATGAGAGATGCCAATTTCGGACAGGATGAATTTGAAGCACTCTTAGCGGAGAGCGCAAGAGCTGCAGCAGATTTTGATGAGAGTGAAAGACCAGAGATCCAATCTGAGTTAGCCGATCGCCATGCACTACGCCGCGTGCGCGGTTTCTCTACTGAATTGCAAGATATTTCCGAGGCGGAATATCGCCAACTCCAATTGGAGCGCGTTGTACTTGTGGGAGTGTGGACTGAAGGAACTGTCGAGATGGCCGAGAATTCCTTAGCTGAATTAAAAGCACTGGCTGAAACTGCAGGATCAGAAGTTCTCGATGGATTAATTCAACGACGCGATAAACCAGATCCAGCAACCTACATTGGTTCTGGAAAGGTAGTGCAACTGCGCGAAGTGGTTGTTGCAACTGGCGCAGATACTGTGATCTGTGATGGCGAATTATCACCTTCTCAGTTGCGTCAATTGGAAGAGAAGATCAAAGTAAAAGTCGTCGATCGCACCGCACTGATCTTGGATATCTTTGCCCAACATGCCAAGAGTAAAGAGGGCAAGGCGCAAGTTGAGTTAGCGCAGATCTCCTATCTCTTGCCGCGATTGCGTGGTTGGGGTGATTCACTTTCGCGCCAAGTCGGTGGTCGCGCGGCAGGTGGTGCTGGTATTGGCGGTCGCGGTCCTGGTGAAACAAAGATTGAAACCGATCGTCGTCGAATTCGCGACAAGATGGCAAAGCTGCGGCGCGAGATTGCGCAGATGAAAGTATCGCGCGATACCAAGCGCCAAGAGCGTCGCCGTCATGGAATTCCCGCAGTCGCTATCGCTGGCTATACCAATGCTGGTAAATCCTCACTCCTCAACCGCCTCACCAACTCCGATGTCTTGGTTGAGAATGCACTCTTTGCAACGCTAGATCCAACAGTGCGCAAATCCACGACTACCGATGGGCGCATCTTCACCTACACCGACACGGTGGGATTTGTGCGCCACCTGCCACATCAATTAATCGATGCTTTCAAATCAACGCTAGAGGAAGTATCCGGCGCAGATGTCATTGTGCACTTAGTTGATGGTTCTCATGCCGATCCCTTTGAACAGATCCGCGCAGTGCGCGAAGTCTTCGCTGAAATTGGTGCAGGAGATATTCGCGAGATTATTGCGATCAATAAAGCAGATGTGGCCAATCCCGAAGTTGTCATGGACATATTGCGACAAGAGCCCAATAGTTTTGCGATCTCGGTAAAGAGTGGTTTTGGAATTGCCGGATTAATTGCTGCAATTGAGAGTGATCTACCTCGCCCTAATGTGGAGATTACGACCCTCGTTCCATATTCTCGAGGTGATCTTGTGAGTGCGATTCATGAGCGTGGCGAGATTTTGAGTGAAGAATATTTGCCCGAAGGAACGGCAATTCACGCACGAGTTGATGGTGCGCTAGCCAAAGAGCTCGAATTACTCTAAAAGATTGACTCTTCTCAGCGCTCTTCGGGAATAATCCCGACACGCGGCGTGTTCTAGCCACTACCTACCGTTAAATGCGCGATTATGCGCCCGTTAGGGAAATTACTTCGACAAGAAGTACGAGGCTAGTGGAGGTGAGATAAATGGCTACCGATTATGACACCCCCAGAAAAACCGATGAAGAACTCCATGAGGAGTCTCTTGAAGAGTTAAAGGCACGTCGCGTTGATGCGCAATCTGGTCAAGTTGATGTTGACGAGGCAGAGGCAGCAGAGAGTCTCGAACTTCCTGGCGCCGATCTCTCCGGCGAAGAGTTAGCAGTGCGCGTAGTTCCTAAGCAAGTGGATGAATTTACCTGTTCACGCTGCTTCTTGGTCCACCACATCACTCAGCTCGCACGTGGTGAAGGTGCAAAAGCTATTTGTAAAGAGTGCGGTTAATTCTTTAACGCCTCTTTTAGTGCGCTCGGATTTTTACTACTAATCAACCAATAAGGCGTGGTATCTCGCGCATCGGTAAGTTCGACTTTAACGCCACGGTTAATCCAGAAGCGAAGTGCTAGAAAACTTGCTGGATCTGCATTTCGACCACGGGTAAGAAAATACTCATCGCGCTCTAGCGCACTTACTTGGCCGACATAACGGCGTTCGATACGGGCCCTTCCTGCAGTAAGCCATTCATCATCAACACTTATTTGCAGGGGAGAGCTGCGCCAAATTATAAAAATTGCAACAACGCTAGCAAGAAGTGAAATTACTACTGCACTATTACCGAGCGCGGCCCAAATTGCGATGTCGAGGGAGAGGAAAAGAAAGGTAATAAATGACATGAGCCACAGCGGTAGGCCAATTTGCTCATGATATTTCCGATTCACAGGTCTCACGCTATCGGATTTGAAGTAACCTTGAACTATGAGTCGCGTCGCAAGTACCACCCCACCAGAAGGTGCGCCGATTCCAGCACGCCATGAATTAGCGCCACCGATTGGTTCAAAGATTCCATCTCACTTTGGTCACTGCTTTGGTTGCGGTGAATTACATCCCACTGGACTTCATTTAGTTGCACATGCCGGTAATGGCGTAAATCTCACTGCGGAGTTTACTGTTACTGAAAATCATCAAGGCGCTCCTGGTTTGGCACATGGCGGTTTACTCTCACTCGCATTTGATGAAGCCCTCGGCAAATTGATGTGGCTATTGCGTGCACCTGCAGTTACTGCGCGCCTTGAAACCGATTTTCTCAAACCCGTACCAATGGGAACGACGCTGCATATCAGCGCTGAAATTACCGGCCAAGTTTCTCGGAAAGTTTATTGTGCTGCAGTTGGGCGCATCGGCAGCCCGGAAGGTGAGATTGCAGTCAGAGCTTCAGCGCTCTTTGTGATTGTTCCGATGAGCCATTTCCTCGACAATGCGCCCGCTGATTACCTTGCTCACATCAGAGCCCACCCAGAGTTGCTTGCATTCGTCGATCCCGATTTCGAAGTCGCACCATGAGTGTAGAAGTTCTAATTCAACGCTTGGATAAAGATTTGCCCATGCCCAAGTATGCAAAGGCTGGCGATGCTGGAATTGATCTCTACTCACGCATTGATTTCACACTTGCACCAGGGGAGCGCTCACTTATTCCAACCGGAGTTGCGATCGCACTTCCACCGGGATTTGTTGCACTAGTTCACCCACGATCCGGTTTAGCGCTCAAACATGGCATCTCCATGGTCAACACCCCAGGAACTGTTGATGCGGGCTATCGCGGTGAGATTCAAGTGATTTTGATTAATCACGATCGCAGCGAAGCCGCGTCATTTAAACGGGGAGATCGCATTGCGCAGATGGTGATTCAAAAAGTAGAAGCAGCGCAATTGCTTGAAGTAACAGAACTGCCTGGCTCGGGCCGAGGCACAACTGGCTTTGGATCGAGTGGGAAGTAATGGCGCAAGAAGATAAAGAGAAAGTTTTAGCAGCCTTTGGTGGACATAAAGGCTTGCTCGATGCTGGCGTGCCATCACTGGTCTTTCTGATTGCATTCAATCTTGATCACAAACTCAATCGCGCCATTATCGCCGCAGTTATTTCTGCTGGATTATTGGGAGTCATTCGCTTATTGCGCCGCGATACATTGCGCCACGTTGCATCGGGTTTCTTTGGTGTATTGATCTGCGCGCTCTTTGCCGCTAAATCTGGCAACGCTGTGAATTTCTATCTACCTAAGTTAATTACCAACTTGGCTTATGGCAGCGCCTATCTCTTGGCGAATCTGGTGGGTTGGCCGCTACTTGGCATCATGCTCGGGCCGATCTTGGGTGAGAACTTTGAATGGCGCAAAGATCCGGCGCGCAAGAAGGCATACATCCGCGCTAGTTGGATCTGGGTTGGCCTATTCTTTGGTCGGATCGCAGTTCAATACCCGCTCTATCGCGCAGGAAAAGTAAATCTCTTAGGAACCGTAAATTTAGCGATGGGTTATCCGTTATTTCTTGCTGCCGCTTGGGGTTCGTGGCTAGTTATTAAAAATGCACCAAAATTAAAAGTTGACTAGCAGAAGCGATCTTTCAGAAGAGCTTCAGCTTCGCTAGATGCCACAAATAGCAGTTCATCGCCAGCGCTAAATACATCATGTGATTTAGCAGAGATAACTCGACCATCGCGCACGATTGAAGCAAGTGTTGCATTCTCGGGAAGTTGAATCTCTTCCACTGTCTTTCCAATACAACGAGAATTCTCAGGAAGTGTGAGTTCAACTAAGTTGGCTTGGCCTTTTTTAAATGAGAAGAGGCGAACTACATCGCCAACGGTGACTGCCTCTTCTACGAGGGCAGAAATAATTCGTGGGGTAGATACCGCAACATCAACGCCCCATGAGCTATCGAAGAGCCACTCGTTCTTTGGGTGATTAATTCGAGCAACAACGCGTGGCACACCATATTCGGTTTTACCCAGCAGGGATGCAACAAGATTGACCTTGTCATCTCCAGTTGCAGCGACTAGTACTTGGCATAAATCTAATTTGGCATTATCAAGTGATGTTACTTCGCATGCATCGGCAAGCAACCACTCGGCATCTGGGACGCTATCCATCTTGAGCGCCTTGGGATCTTTATCAATGAGAAGAACTTGATGTCCATTGTCGAGCAATTCGCGGGCAATCGCGCGTCCCACATTTCCAGCACCGGCGATAGCTACGCGCATTTACTTAGCCTCCGGACTTCGCGAAAGTGCTGCTTCAACGGAAGGCAAATCTTTATCCAATACGACAACATGCACGAGGTCGCCCTCTTGCAAAACTGTGCTCTCGTTAGGAATGACACCTTCACCTAAGCGGGTAATAAAGGCAACACGAGCGGTCGTGATTTCTTCGATGACAGTTGCACGTGTTCCAAACCAAGAGCGATCAAGATGTACTTCACAGAGTTGTACCGATCCTGTTGCATCGCTCCACTCAGAACGTGAACCATCGGGGAGTAGGCGGCGCAGAATCTGATCAGTAGTCCAGAGAACTGTGGCAACGGTGGGAATACCTAAACGTTGGTAAATCTCCGCACGGCCCGTGTCATAAATACGCGCAACAACATTCTTCACGCCATAGGTTTCGCGCGCTACACGAGCGGCGAGAATATTGGAATTGTCACCATTGCTGACTGCAGCAAATGCTTCGGCTCGTTCGATTCCAGCTTCCACCAAAGTGTCGCGATCAAAGCCAACACCGGTAACAGTGGTTCCATTGAAATTTGCACCAAGCCGGCGGAATGATTCGCGGGTCTGATCGATGATAGAGACGGTGTGGCCTGCAGCTTCGAGTTCAATGGCAAGTGAGGAACCAACTCGGCCGCAACCCATGATTACAACGTGCACAAAGCACAACCTATCACCCTTAGAGTTATTCATTATGACAGCGATACGTGGAGCCGGGCTGGCAGTTGGGCAGCGGGTTCAAGTAACCATTGAGAAGGTCGCACATGGCGGCCATTTCATTGCACGCCATGAGGGTCAAGTGCTCTTTATTCGCCATGGCATTCCAGGTGAAGTTGTCACCGTTGAAGTGACAAGTAGAACCGAGAAGTTTGCACGTGGCGACGTTGTAGAAGTGCATCAACCCGATGCAGAGCGAGTTACTCCGCCCTGTGCGTATTCGGGTGCTGGTAAATGCGGGGGCTGCGACTTCCAACATATTTCGGCCAAACGTCAACGCGAACTCAAGAGCGATGTTATTACTGAGCAATTTTCACGTCTTGCAAAGATGGAGATTTCGGTCGAAGTAGAAGAGGTTTCACCAGATCTACATTGGCGCACTCGTGCCGGACTTACCTCAAGTGGCAATGGCAAGCTCGGATTTTTCGCTCATCGCAGTCATAACGTTATTGAGATTGCAGATTGTCTCATTGTTGCTGAAGCTGCTGGTCTGGCGGATTTGAGTAAGAAGTTGTGGCAGGCAAATTCAACAGTAGAGATCTCCGTGGGAAGTGATGCAGCGGTAACGATTGCAACTGCGCCAAAGAGCGAGAAACCAGTACCTGCAAAATTAAAGAGTGGCAATGAGTTTTTAAAAGAAGTTGTCGATGGTCGAGAATTGCGAGTTCATCACAACGCCTTCTGGCAGGGAAATAGCAAGGCGCCTGAAGTATTAAGCAATGTGGTCCGCGATTACGCGGGTGTGAAACCGGGCGATCATGTGCTCGATCTCTATGGTGGTGTTGGACTATTTGCTGCAGCAATTCTCGATGAAATTGGCCCTGGTGGGCGAGTAGACATTTTCGAATCATCGCTATGGGCAGTGGCAGATGCAAAGGTAAATTTCCAAGCGGCACCCAATGTTTTTATTCATGAAGGTGATGTGATTCGAAATATTTCGCTCATGAAACGTTGCGATGTTGTAATTCTTGATCCACCACGAGATGGCGCAGGGGCTGCGGTGATTGAGAAGATTGCCCGACTCGATGCACGCACCATTGTCTATGTCGCCTGCGATCCAGCCGCGCTAGCCAGAGATAGCGCCTACCTGGCTGCTGCAGGTTTCGTACTTCAGGAAATGCGCGCCTTCGATCTCTTTCCTATGACTCACCACATTGAATGCGTGGCACGATTCACTAAGTAGAGGTTTGATCCAGCAATTGGCTGAGGTATGGTGACGGGTGAAAGTGAGGCAATTTCGCAATGAGCAAGAACTCCTTTAATAGCAAGAAGAATCTCACCGTTGGTGGCGAAACCTTTGAAATCTTCGACATCTCACAGGTCAGCGGCGCAGAGAGCTTGCCCTTTAGTTTAAAGATTCTGCTCGAAAACCTCCTACGCACCGAAGATGGCGCAAACATCACTGCCGATCACATCAAGGCCCTTGCAAATTGGGATCCCGCAACTGAGCCAGATACTGAAATTCAATTTACGCCTGCTCGGGTAGTGATGCAGGATTTCACCGGTGTTCCTTGCATTGTGGATTTAGCAACGATGCGCGAGGCAATTGTTGAGCTTGGTGGCGATGCCAGCAAAGTAAATCCACTTGCACCTGCTGAATTAGTTATTGATCACTCTGTCATCGCCGATGTCTTTGGCACTAAAGACTCCTTTAAGCAGAACACAGACATTGAGTACGAGCGCAATCAAGAGCGTTATCGCTTCTTGCGTTGGGGCCAGACTGCATTTGATGAATTTAAAGTCGTGCCACCCGGAACTGGAATTGTGCACCAAGTAAATATTGAGTATCTCGCGCGTGTTGTCATGATTCGCGAAGTGGGCGGAGTTCGTCGGGCTTACCCTGACACCGTCGTAGGTACCGATTCACATACAACTATGGTCAATGGTTTAGGTGTGCTTGGTTGGGGAGTTGGCGGCATTGAGGCCGAAGCAGCACTTCTTGGCCAACCAGTGTCGATGTTGATTCCAAGTGTTGTTGGTTTCAAACTTAAGGGTCAATTACCAGTTGGCACGACTGCAACAGATTTAGCGCTGACAATTACTGAAATTCTTCGCAAGACCGGAGTAGTTGGAAAGTTTGTCGAGTTCTATGGGCCAGGAGTTTCTGCAGTTCCTATGGCCAACCGCGCAACTATCGGCAACATGAGTCCTGAATATGGATCTACCTGTGCGATCTTCCCAATCGATGAAGAGACCCTGCACTATTTGCGATTGACTGGCCGGGATGAGAAGCAAGTTGCCCTCGTTGAAAGTTATGCGAAGGCACAAGGTTTGTGGCATGACCCAAGTGTAGAGCCACGTTTTACGCAGAGTGTTGAGTTGGATCTAGCAACTGTTGTGCCATCTATTGCAGGACCAAAGCGGCCACAAGATCGTATTTCACTCAGTGACTCCAAAGCTGCGCTAGCGAAATCACTTCCAACCTATTTCTCCGATAAGACTACAAAAGAGCCGATTGCAATTTCAGTGCGCAATGAGTCAACCACTATTAAAAATGGCGATGTAGTTATTGCATCAATTACCTCGTGCACCAATACATCGAATCCATCAGTAATGATCGGTGCAGCCCTTCTTGCAAAGAAGGCAGTTGAGCGTGGACTTAAGTCGAAGCCTTGGGTAAAGACCACGCTGGCACCTGGATCTAAAGTGGTTACCGATTACTACGATCGCGCTGGCCTCACTACATACATGGAGCAACTGGGCTTCAACTTAGTTGGCTATGGCTGCGTTACCTGTATTGGAAACTCCGGCCCACTTCCACTTGAAGTGAGTAAAGCGGTGAATGAACATGATTTAGCGGTTACTGCAGTTCTCTCTGGCAACCGCAATTTTGAGGGACGCATTAGCCCTGATGTGAAGATGAATTACCTGGCATCGCCTCCGCTCGTAGTTGCTTATGCACTTGCCGGAACTATGAACCATGACTTTGTGAATGACTCACTTGGTAACGATAAGAGCGGCAACGCCGTCTACTTGAAGGATTTATGGCCATCGGCTCAAGAGATTCAAGATGTTATCGATTCGGCAATCTCCTCATCGATGTTTACTAAAGATTATGCAAGCGTCTTCGATGGCGATCACCGCTGGAAGTCGTTGGCAACGCCAACTGGCAAGACTTTCGAATGGGATGCGAAATCAACTTATGTTCGCAAACCTCCCTACTTTGAAAACATGCCATCAACTCCCAAGCCTGTAACAGATATTGCAGATGCGCGAGTACTTGCAGTATTAGCTGATTCAGTTACTACCGATCATATTTCACCTGCGGGTAACATCAAGGCAGATTCACCTGCCGGCAAGTACCTCAGCGAACATGGCGTTGATCGCAAGGATTACAACTCCTATGGTTCACGCCGTGGAAATCACGAAGTAATGATTCGCGGCACATTTGCAAACATCCGCTTAAAGAATCTCCTACTTGATGGCGTCGAAGGTGGCTTCACACGTAACTTCTTAAGCAATGGTGAACAGAGCACAATTTATGATGCATCAGTTGCTTATCAAGCAGCTGGCATTCCATTGGTAATTTTGGCCGGCAAAGAATATGGCTCTGGCTCTTCACGGGACTGGGCAGCCAAGGGCACCGCACTTCTTGGTGTGCGAGTTGTGATTGCCGAAAGCTACGAACGTATTCACCGTTCTAACTTAATTGGAATGGGAGTGCTACCACTTCAATTTAAGCAAGGCGAAAGTGCGGCAACTTTAGGTTTAACTGGCGAAGAAGTATTTGCAGTAGCGGGTATTGCTGCACTCAATAGTGGGGGAGTTCCTAAGGAAGTCACTGTTAATGCGAGTGGCAAGACTTTTACCGCTGTAGTGCGCATCGATACCCCAGGTGAGGCAGATTACTATCGCCACGGCGGCATCATGCAGTATGTGCTCCGTTCATTACTTGCATAGCGAGTGCACAATCCCTAATCGCCCTTTAGACTTAGCAAATGATTGAGTTCCTGAAATCACCTGCTGACGTCAAGGCACTCTCTGACGTCGCCTTGCAGGAACTTGCCGCAGAAATTCGCGCCTTTCTTATCGAGAAAGTCAGCAAGAGTGGCGGACACCTTGGTCCAAATTTAGGAGTTGTTGAACTTACGCTCGCCCTCCATAGAAGTTTTGATTCACCGCACGATCTCATTATTTTCGATACTGGCCATCAAAGTTATGTTCATAAGATTCTTACTGGTCGAGCTGAGGGCTTTGATCAACTGCGTCAAAGCAGCGGCCTTGCTGGTTACCCCAACCGCAGCGAGAGTGATCATGACGTTGTAGAAAATTCACATGCTTCGACTGCACTCTCTTGGGCCGATGGAATTTCACGAGGCTTTGCCTTGCAAGGCATTGATGATCGCTTCGTAGTTGCTGTTGTGGGCGATGGCGCGCTGACTGGCGGAATGGCTTGGGAGGCGCTCAACAACATCGCAGCATCAGAGGGACGCAAACTAATTATTGTTATTAATGACAATGAGCGCTCTTACTCTCCAACTATCGGTGGCGTGGCAAATTATCTTTCTACCCTTCGTGCCACTCAAGGTTATGAGAAGTTCTTGGACTGGGGCAAAGAGGTACTGCAGCGCACACCAGTTGTCGGTACTCCAATTTATGAAACTCTGCACGGTGTGAAAAAGGGCATCAAAGATATCGTCGCACCACAAGGTATGTTTGAAGATTTAGGTCTGAAATATTTAGGTCCAATCGATGGCCATGACATAAAAGCGCTTGAAAAAGCTTTGGAGAGCGCAAAAGAATTTGGCGGACCAATTCTGGTACATGCCATTACCGAAAAGGGACGTGGTTTTGCGCCAGCGCTAGAAGATGATGCAGAGCGCTATCACGCAGTTGGTGCTCTCGATGCAGAAACTGGCCTACCACTTGCAAAGAGCGCCGTTACGTGGACTTCGATTTTTAGCAATGAATTAGTGGCAATCGGGAAAGAGCGCAGCGATGTAGTAGCAATTACAGCTGCAATGCTTGGCCCAACCGGCCTCGATAATTTCCAAGCGCAATTTCCAGAGCGCACCTTCGATGTGGGTATCGCAGAACAACATGCAGTAACAAGTGCGGCTGGTCTGGCTTTTTCTGGCCTGCATCCAGTTGTTGCGCTCTATTCCACCTTCTTGAATCGGGCATTTGATCAATTGCTACTTGATGCATCTCTTCACAATGCAGGAATCACTTTTGTTCTCGATCGCGCTGGTATTACTGGCGATGATGGCCCATCACACAATGGTGTCTGGGACTTAGCCCTCACTGGCATCGTGCCAACTCTGCAAGTTGCAGCACCGCGCGATGGAGCTCGCTTGAAAGAACTTCTACGCGAAGCAATCGCAGTTAAAGATGCACCAACTGTGCTGCGCTTTCCTAAGGGTGCAATTGGTGATGACATTCCAGCATTCGAACGTCGCGAAGGCATCGATGTTCTCTATCGCGGTGAAAGTACCGATGTCTTGCTAGTCAGCGTTGGCGCACTTGCCGGCGTCGCAGTCGAAGCTGCCTCGCAAGCATTCCGCGAAGGCGTTGGCGTCACTGTTATCGATCCACGTTGGGTTAAGCCGCTGCCACAATCCATCATCACTTTGGCCCAGCGTTACAAGAGTGTTGTTGTTATCGAAGATGGCATCAAGCACGCAGGTATCGCAAGTTCGCTCTCGGAGCTCTTCCGTGAAGCAGGAGTAACAACGCCACTGCACTCAATCGGTGTTCCATTGGAATTTATTCAACATGGCAAACGCGCCGAAATTTTGAGCAAGTTGGGAATTACCGCTCAGACAATTACTCGTTCGATTGTTGAGTGGAGTTCAAGCCTTAAAGAAGAGATGCAACTGCCTTCGGATGAAAGAGCTGACCACAAGCACTCTCGCTAATCCCTTCACGATCTAAGTAAGGCAAGATTCCGCCGAGATGCATCGGCCAACCAGAGCCAAGCAACATACAGATATCAATTTCGGCAGGGGAGGAAACAACGCCCTCATCGAGCATCATGCGCGCCTCTTGCGCAATCGCAGTCAATGCACGAACTCGCACCTGATCAGCGGTACTTGGATTTGTACCCTTTTCAATGAGTGCAACTGCCTCTGGGTTAGCAATGAACTTTCCATCGCTATCTTTGATGTAGAAGGTGCGAACTTGCTTCTCAACGATTCG